>CAYXKO010000022.1:6788-15999 GCA_964465435.1 uncultured Saprospiraceae bacterium
CAATGGAAATCGGACTGGCATTGCCAATCCCCGGATCCTGGTCAATAAAGTACTCTGCTGCAGTCAGATTGGAAAAATTCAACTTTTGAACGATAAAATTTTTGCGTTCATACAAACTCCAAAGCCCATTGACATCCCTCACGCGCATACAAAGAGTGTGCATTCCCTCCGACAGGTTGGGAATCATTAAGCTGAGTGATTGATCCACGGCACCTCCTGAAGCAATGGAAATCGGACTGGCATTGCCAATCCCCGGATCCTGGTCAATAAAGTACTCAGCCGCAGTCAGGTTGGAAAAATTCAACTTTTGAACGATAAAATTTTTTCGCTCGTACAAACTCCAAACACCGTCTTCGTCCTTTACCCTAAATCCCAGGACATGCAGGCCTTCAGAAATCATGCCTACATTTAAGCTCAGATCTGTCTCGACCCAGGTACCCTGAGGGATATTAACGGATGTGGCCAGTCCCACACCCGGATCCACATCAATAAAATACTCTGCCACCATCAGATCCTGAGAGGAACCAGCATGCATCAACAAAGTCCACCACACAAATATGCCAATCCACTTTTTCATATTGCTGTTTTGCGGCAATTACTTTGCCTGGGTAGCCTTCAAATGAACATCCAGGGTCCCCCCCGGATTGGCTGTGGAGTTAATATTAATCTGGTTCACCACCGGCAATTTTGGATTCCTGGAGTTAGCCCAATTCAGAAAACCGGTTAGATCATATAGCAAACCCAGATCCTTTCCATCCGTACCGGCATCATTGGCAGGCCCTGAGGGAATGGTGAAATCCAAAAGCGGATTGGCCGTATTGGCATTGACGCCGGATTGATCTACCATCTCCGGATTTGTATTTGCAATATTTCCTGTACCCGAATTGCCTCCTCCTATCCATGGGGTATTCGTACCCGCACAATTGTAAGTGATGTTGTTTTCCCAATAACTATCCAATGAAGCGGGATTGATGTTGACAAAAATATTATTCTGCAGTATGAAATTGCGCAAATTGGCATTAAAAACACTACCGGTGCCATAAAATAAATTATGATCCATCACGACATTGTCACTCATGGGTCCGGAGGCATTGTAGAAAAATGCGCTCGAACTTATCAGAAAAACATTATTGGTGATCAGGGAATTTTTCAGACCGGGGCAGATTCCACAACAGGAACAGAGTTGCTGGTGAAAGTACAAACCTACTGAGCTATTAAAATAGTTTGATTCAATTAAATAACCATCTCTTGGGGTGTTACTGGCATTGAATAACAGATACGATCCACTAAAGGAATTTCTAATGAAACTTAAATTATCTGCTTCTCCGCAATTGATCTCCACGCCCTGAAAATTAAATCCAACAATTTGTGAACCCGAGGCAGCCGCTGATCCAAATGTTAGCCCGCCCAAAGTGGTTTTGGTCGCGGGTACGGTTTGCGGGGCCCAACCTGCTCCAAAAAGGTTTAATTTTTTGTTGAGGGTAACCCCTGCGTAGGTTATCATGCTTGCGTGCACGTAAATGGTATCGCCAATCGCCGATGCATCCACTGCAGCCTGTATGTTGTCGTACTGTGCAAGGGTGGCCGGACTGTTACTGACCGTGCGCACGGCTGCCTGTGCAGTAAAACCGAAGGAAGTAATGAATAGTACGAAATATGTAAGTTTCATAGAAATTGGATTTGTAAATCGCATATTTGCTTGCTTCAACATGATAATAGAAAACTAAATCGGAAATATTGGAAGTTATATACTGTTCAACCTGATTTTGAGATCCTACATCCAATACCGGAGGGAAAGGCCAGGAAGTAACCAAAAAAACCTGTCACTCAGTAGCTGATCTTCCAGCTTATGACCCCGGTACCGGAGCTCCTGTCCGGAACCAGGTTGACCAGGGTGGTACCTCCCCCCTTGATCTTTGCGAATTTTCCCTTCCCTCCGGTAATGGTTTCAGTTGCGATAAAGGAACCATTGGGCTGCTGTTGGGTAAATCCGCCAATTTCAATGACATCCTCTGCCTTGTCTCCTGTGAAGGTTCCCTCCAGGTTCGATCCCTTCCCGGCGATAAAATCAAAGGTAAATGTGCTGATCATGGTGACATTGCCGACGTCGGATATCGTACCTACGCCCTCCATGGTGATCTGTGCGGAAAGGGGAACCGTACCGGTGGAATCAAAAGTCAGGGGCACAAAACTTTTGAGGGTGTAGTTGATATTGCCTGTGACGTCCTTGTTTTCAATGGTGTAATCATCATCCTCGTTGCAGGAAAAAGCCAACACAAGAGCGGCAAACAAAAAGAGAAATTTTAAATTCTTCATAAGTTTTTCAGTTAATAGAGGTTAGAAAATATTTTGTGGTTAGAAAATTCAAATCCATTTGTGTAATAAAAATCAGACCTGTAAAAGCTGCGAAAGACCATCAGGCATTCCAAGCTCAGCCGTCATCTGGCCCGTTTCACAAAGGTTCATTACATTCTTCATTCCAGCAATAAGCCTTTGGTCCTACTCCCCTTCCATTTTCAGATTGGAAATCCCTGGTTGTAATACCATGCGATCGCCTCGGCCCGACTCCTCACACCCAGCTTCAGAAATATATTGCCCAGATGGGTTTTGATGGTCTTCTCGCTGATGTGCAGCATGGCTGCCATTTCCTTGATCATTTTGCCCTCGGCGGACAGGGACAAAATATCCCGCTCCCTTTGGGTCAGACCGGGATGATGGGCATTGCCGCGCCCGGGCAGGGCCTTAGTCTGCATGATCCTTTGGAAGGTATCCGATCTTACGAGGATCAAATCCACCTGATAGTCACTTAGTCTTTCCTGCCAGTCCGGTGCTGCAAAATCCAATGTCTTCAGCTTCCCGACCTGCTCCCTGCCTTCGGGTTTTAACTCCGCATTCCAATCAGAAAAATCCAGCAACATGGCCATTTTCAACATACTCCAATCATTTTATTATCTCCTGTCATAACTCTCCTCATTCCTAATAATTCACAATCCTTCCTTACACAGAAAACCTGAAGGGGTTCTCTCTTTCACACACACCTGTACCCGGATTCGCATCCGCACTTTCATTCACATTGTCGCATCTGCTCCAGCGATACTTCCAATTTAAGTACCCAAAATGTCCTTTCCACCGATTCGATGGATCCACCCAAAACATCCCGGACCGGACCAAAACGGGTCCTGCACCAGACCGGATCCCCGGGTCAGTTGAATACCTGAATTGTCCTTGGTTTTTTCCTTCGTATCTATATTGTGCAGAGATTTTAAAAGATTAAGACCAAGGGCTGATTTTTTTTTATTTTATATCGCAGACCGGAAAACGATCGGATGCCAACCCCATCCTCTCCCCCGGTAAATTGGACTTTCATAAAAATGGATGGTATTGAAAATAATCATAAGTCACTGAATAACAGCTCTGCTAAAAATGCAAATTGCCACGATCCCTGCAATTTAGATAACTTTGCACCATGTATAGGCCAAATGCCGAAGAACTGATCCTGGACCTCAGAGCTGAAAAGGACGCCGCCATTTCCTATCTTTTGAAACAAACCAGGCTGCAGGGCCATCGCATCTGGTCTGCAAGCAGCCTGGGCAGGGAAGTGATTGAATCCATTCTGCACGACGCCGTCCTTCTGGCCATCCAAAAAATAAAAAACGATCAATACCACGCAGACCAGGGAAGTATCATCAGCTATACCATCGGCATCATGAAATACATGATCCTGAACGAAGCAAGAAACCAAAACAAATTGCACCAGTCCCTGGATGATACCGAACTGGCCCAATACGCAGAGCCGGTCCACGAATACCGGATCCAAATGGAGCGGGCCTCACTCTTGAATCAAATGGTGGACCAGCTGAACTCCCCCTGCAAGGAACTGATCTACTACCGCTACCTGGAACCCTGGCCGGACCACGAAGTAATAGAAAAGAAAATAACCTCCTTATCCAATATTAATTCCCTGAGGGTAACCCGAAGCGATTGTCTCAAGAAACTGACCGTCCTCGCATCAAAGTATAAACATTTGTTCCATGAGATCTGAGATTGAAAAATACATCAACGGTGAATTGAATGGCGATGAGTTGCGTGCATTCGAGGAAGCCATGCGGTCGGATCCCGAACTCAAAAAGGAAGTTGAGTTACAGAAACGAATCGTGAAAGACCTGGGCGCGATCCGGATTTCCGGCAAGATCAAAAGGATCCAAAAGCAGCATGCCCGTTTTCATCAAATCAGAAAATGGACGATCATTGCACTCGGTCTGACCCTGATCGCCAGCATCCTTCTGATCAACACATTCAGAGCTGACCGGGACCCGGATTTGGACCCCACCGACCAGATCAGGGAAGACAGCATTGCAGACCCGCAGAATGTCACTACCGACAGCAATGGGCTTAATCCGGGCAACCCCGATCACGACTCCCTGAAAACTCCCACGGATCAAAGGAACAAAGAGGCTAAAGGCAAACCGGACGCGGAACAATCTGAAGCGGTAAAGAAGCAAGAAATTGCAGGCAGTTCGTCTGACGACAAAAGCATGACTGAACCATACCTGTTCATTATATCTTCCGATGAGTATATGAAGACCATCGCTCTGAGGGAGTATACCGTACCGGATGATCTTGCCTTTCTCCGATCTGCCGGACCCATGAACACCCTGGATTCCGTAAAATATTTATTCAATGAGGCACAATATGAGGCGGGACTAAGGGCTCTGGCCCGAAGCGGTCTTCCTGAAGCTGAACGAAAATTTATCGCCGCCCATTTTTTATTTAAAAAAGGTCTATTTAAACAATCGATCGAACTCTTAAACCAGATCCCCGCCCGCGAAGTGACTGAACTCAGAAGGGCTCAGATAGACTGGCAACTCTACCTGTGCTATCTGGCACTTGGAAAATCCCAACTACAAAACTCTGAGACAATTTACCATAGGGTTAAAATGCAAGCCGGGCATCTTTACAAAAAGAGAATCGAAAAAATCAGGAGTGAAATAATCTCCCCCGGCCATTGATCAGCGCCCATTCATTGTATCAGCACGAAGCCTGCCCAGTGCATGGAGTCGGGATAGCGGTCGCGCATCCACAGTTGGGTTTTTTTGAAGGCCTCCGGGATGGTCATTTTTTCATCCTGCCAGAGCGCATAGAACCTGACCATAAACTCCATGGAGGGTTGGTCAGGAATTTTCCAAAGACTCATGATGATATAATCCGCCCCGGCTATCTTAAAAGCCCTTTGCAATCCGTACACCCCTTCATTCCCCCTGATATCTCCCAGGCCGGTCTCACAGGCAGACAATACCACCAGGCCGGTATGGCTCAAATCCATCTGGCTCACTTCATACGCGGTCAGAATCCCATCCTCCGCATCTCCGGCATCGTTCAGGCCGCGCCAGGTCCTGTTGCCGCCTGCAAGGATCAAACCCGAGCGAAGCATGGGGCTCTCTGAACGTATGAAAACATTTCCCGACCCTTCCATTGAATCGGATCCCTGGTAGCTATCCGGAAAAAAATAGCCATGGGTCGCAAAATGCAAAATACCGGATGAATGTCCGTTGAAGGTAAATGATTTCACCAAACCTTCAGACCCCGCCTTCCCACGAAGTATACTGATATCGACCTGATGCCTGGCCAAAATTTTACCTAAGGAATCTATTTCCCTCGCAGACCCATTCAGAAAAAGCCACTCCCCACCCCTGAGTGTGCTGTCCGTGTGTCTGAATTGAGGTTGATCCACATCCGTTACGACCAACAAGCGGTTCTGACCCAAGGAATCAGAAATTTGTGCCTCGTAGTCAATACCACCCACCAGCAGGGCCGATTTAAAGGGCTTGACGGTTTGCTTCAACTCAATGAGCTGACGCGTGCCAATGAGCTGGATCAGGTCATACCGATCCAGCAATTGCTGCTCTTCGGAGATACGGACCGCGCTCAGGTTGATGCGATTGAACAATCCCGCTGGAGAAAAGTAAATCTTCCTGACATCCATCAGATGGGGTTCGATTTTCTTCCAGACCAGATCATACAGGGAATGTGTTGTATTGGATGCAACCAAACGTCCGTAAATTCTCTGTTCACCGGTCCGGCCGAGGTCCAGGAATTGCAAGAGCTCGCCTTCGCTGCACAAAGGAACGATCCTGGGAATTCTGGAATCTTTGCGTACGATCAGTGCACTGTAAGTCAAACCTCTGCTTTGATACAAAACCAAATTACCTAATGAATCGAGGTAGTTGTCATACGCCACAATTTCGATGGCTGCTTCTTCAGGGGCCAGTTTCTCACGAAGGTTCTCCCAGGTATGATAGGCCAAAGGATTTCCACCCTGGTTGATCTTCTGGGATAAATTCTTCTCCATTCGCTCCAACTCAGTCCTGATCGAATCGATCTTCATCTGATCTGCCCAGGGCTTTGTCAGCAGTGAACCCAACATGGCGTTTAGCGATCTGAACTGGTCGTACTCCAGCTTCAACCCAGGATTGGAATTCAGTCTGGCTCTTTGCCGGAGATACTGATTCAGCACCATGGATTTGTACATCATGATATCGTTAAAAATCAACCCGGCCATTTCCGGATTCGCTCCATTCCTGAAATGATAGCAACTGAGTAACTGGCTGATAAAATACTGGTGCTCCGCAAGGTAATTTTCAAATTCGCTGAATGACATAAAACTGAGGATCTGCCGATACTTATCGACCATCAATTTTTCCGCCAGCTGAAATGCCGAATCAGCCTTCTCAGCAAGGCCTGAGTAAAGGTAGGTGTGGCAAAGCAAGTAGATATCGGCAAGCAAAAATGACAACTCCCTCGTATTGTGTTTTTCAATTTTTTCCGCTATCACCCTTTCGAGGGTATCGATCACTTCGAGGTATTTCCCCTGATTAAACTTAAGGATTGCGATACCCGACCTGCATTTCTGAAAATCGTATCCCAGGTCCCTGAGTTGATAATACAATCCGATCGCTTCGGAAAAAGCCTGCTCCGCCTCGCGATTCATGCCCTGATTTACATAGGCCACTGCCAGATTGCCCAGGGCCAGGGCATACTGACTGTTTATCCTGCCAAAACTCTGCTCAACCAGGTTTAATACTTCCAGGTGCAGGTTTATGGTTTCTGTGCCATTCGAGCCAGGACTGATCAGGGAGATCAGATTATTGAGGATGCGGGTACGGTAGATCCTTTCGCCCTTTAACGAATCGGAAATGGATTTGGCCTCCATCAACATCGATTTGGCCTTTGACCATTGCCGTACATTTTTGTAATAGGTACCGAGGTTGAAAAGCGCGATCATGCTCTCATTACTTACCCGGCCAAAAACCTGTTCTGACAATTGCATGGCCTCTGTCCTTAATTCCTCTACCCTGGACAGGCTATCCAGTCCCAGATAGAGATTGGAAAGGTTGGTCAGGCAGTTAATGTAATTCTTGTTTTTTTTGCCTATGCTCCTCTCCATCTTAACCAGCAAATTCTGATAACTTGAAAGGGCGAGTTCCGTCTGGCCTGAATTCTTGTAGATATTGCACAGGCCATTGTAATATCTGAAATAGAGATCGCTGCCATTTCCATATTTTTTCTCAGCTATTTTGATGGCATTTTGAATGGATTGCAAGGCCTTGACCTTATTTTGCAGCAAATCGTTGGAGTAAGCCAGTAAAAAATATATGGAGGCGATGTGGTCATTGTCTGCAAAATCAAACGGGCTCAGGAGCGCCAGAGCAGCGGTTCCTGCCGAGTCGGTCCCCGGCATATCATTTTCCTTACTGAACAAATAGGTTGCGGAGTAGTACAGTTTGGGATAGATCAGATGACCCTTGCGTATGTAAGTGTGGCAAATCCTTTCTGCAAAACTTATCTGAGCCCTTGCCTCGTCGAATTTCGCCTTGTTGGCAAGCCGGAAAGACTGTTCGATCAGGCTGTCAGCCAGCTTCGCGTACATGGAATCAGAGGACCCCTTTTCCTTACTGTACACCTGCAGCAGGCTGTCCAGGGTCTGGTCATGGCTGTGCGCTCCGGACTGGCAATCAGCAAACTCCGGAAGCAAGACCATACAACTTATCCAAAGTAAATAGCGCAACACGGTCCAAGGCATAAGAGCCCGAAAATACAATATTGCCCGGAAAAATGAAGAAATCCTGCAAACCGGATGGTTTACAGAATCTTACTATGTGCGGTCAATCCGTCACCAGATAAGAATTAGCGCCGCCACCTGAAATGGTCCCGCACTTCAGATTGTGCCCGTTGGTGCGGATCAATCCGTCTGTAAAGGTCAACTGCAGGATGGTGAGGTTGCCATCCAGTACCATGATCTTACTTGCCCCATTCATTTCCAGGCACTGGATGGATACCACCCCTCCGGTTGGCCTGAAAACAACGGACTTATCGATCAGGATACAGGGGTCGTTGTAGCTGCCTGCCGGGATCTCGATGACGTCCCCATCGTTGGTCATGGTTGCAGCCAAAGCATCCGCGATGGTGCAATAATACATTCCATCGTTGACATTCAGGATGGGAGCCTCAAATACGGAAATCTGGAAGGTACAGCTTCCCATGCACCCATAGCCATCGGCATATTCATAAACGATGGTGTGGCTGCCCAAACCGGCCACCAGAGGATCAAAAACATTTGCGGACACGCCGGGACCTGAATAATTACCTCCTGCCGGGCTTGCTCCGGTAAGGTTAATGCTACCTCCTGTGCGACAGGCATTAAAATCAACCGGACAAACAGGTACCGGGAGGGCATGCACCTCCACCATCCGGATGACCCGGGTGGCTGCATTGCCTGCCGCATCGCTGACGTCGTAGGTAACGACATAGCTGCCCGGCACATTGGTGTCCACATTGCTGTCATCCACGATGATGCCTTTGGTCAGATCCCCGTCACAATTGTCGTCTGCATTGGCTCCGGCATCTGTATAAGTTTCCCCAACACAAATATGAACGGTTGGGCTTCCGGTCAGGCTGATCACCGGTGCGTCGTCGTCCGCCACCGTCACCGTCTGCGTGCAGGTCTTTAAATTATTTGCAGCATCCGTAAACGTCCAGGTGATCGTCGTCGTGCCCAGGGGCCACGGTGCATTGAGGGTGGCCATGTCGCTGCGCGTGCCTACGCCCGTAATGTTGCCATCGCAGTTGTCCACTGCCACAGGAACTGTTACGTCTGTATCATTGATGCAGTTTGGCGCCTGCGTGGTATAATTGATCGCGGTCAGCGTCGCAC
>CAYXKO010000023.1:0-15741 GCA_964465435.1 uncultured Saprospiraceae bacterium
CTCAGCCCAATGTTCAGCTTCCTCCTGATTTTACCCCGGTTTCAGGTCCTCCGCCAAGCCCTGCTCAAAATGCCAAAGGAGTGTGGCATTTTACCTGTGAAAAAGGTTGTGAAGGTGGAGCCGGTGCTGCAGGTACTTGTTCCAAATGTGGAGCCCCTTTGGTGCATAACCAGGCCTACCACCAGAACTGATCTTATCTTTTTAAAACGGGTAGTTTAGCGCCAGGTGAAGATTTGACCTCTTTACCATTTGCGTGAATGGTTTGTCGTAGGATCCATACGGAATCCAGTAATTGCCTTTTTCGTCCGGATAGGTGTTTCTTAGTTTAAATCCCCAGTCCAGGCGGAATATGAAAAATGAAAGATCCATTCTTAGTCCAATTCCGGAGCCAAATCCTATTTGTTTATAGAATTCATTTGTAAACTGCGCAGCAGCCTTGGTTTTGTCTGGCAGTAGCCATACGTTTCCGGCATCTGCAAAAATGGCACCCTTAAAAATCCAGGCAAGGTCGAATCGCCATTCCACGTTAGCTTCCAGCTTGATGTCTCCCGCGGAATAAAAGTTTCCCCTTTGATCAATATCCCTTGACAGGGTGTCCTTTCCGGGGCCGGGTTCTCTGATGCCCCAGGCTCTCATGCTTTGGGGGCCACCCAGGAAAAACTGTTTTATATAGGGGATGCCTTTGCTTTTTCCATAGGGCAATGCTATGCCAGCACCTGCCCTCATGGCGATCGTATTCTTTGCACCGGGGTGATAATACCAGCGCGTGTCGCCTTCCAGTTTAATAAATTTTGAAAATTCTATATTCCTTAGGCTGTCCAGGCTAAAATCAGACGAAAATAACTTTCCTGTGGCGTTAATTAATGCGGCCTCAGCGCCACTTAGGTCAAATGTGAATATCGAGGTATTCTCCCATAATCTTGATTTTCTGGTCTGATAAACATATTGGGCGTTGCTGAACAGCAAGGATGTGAATAGTCTTCTTCCCGTAAAACTTGCCTTTAAAAAAGGATTGCTGTCCAAAATTTTATTGAAATCACCTGAAATGCTGATAGGAGTGTAGTAGTTTATCTCAAAGGTATTGAGGGTCAGTCTCTTTCTTTTGCTGATCAGGAAATCGTATTTTACGGAAGAGCTAAGCGAGATATAGCTGAATATGGAAGTTAGATTAATATAGTCGACCAGGAAGATCAGGGAAGTGTTGGTTTTTGGTTTTTGGGGAATTGCGTGAAAGGGAGAAAGCAATTTCCTGGCAAGGAATATGCTGCCGGTCAGGTCTCTGAATGATGGCAAAGTCAAAGAATTCAGGTAGTTGATTGTGATCGAGTTTAATCCGAAAGTGTCCAGGAAATTCAGTTCAGCCCCTGTTTCAATTTTAAAATCAAAGATCTCGCCCCCGCCAAAAGTGTTTCTGTTTTTTAAGTAATAAAATCCGGATATGCCAAACAGGTTTCTTCCCGTGGTCCGTACGCTGGTATAATTCAGGTCAGCTCCAAAATCATACGACCACTTTTTGTGAGGAGACAAAAAAATGGAATGATTAATCCTGTTGGACCCCGAACTGTCAATCCTTGAGTCAATATTTATGAATTTGTAAAAATTAAGACCTGCAAGGTCAAGATAGGTTTGGTCGATCTCCGATTTGTTAAAAAGAGTGCCGGGTCGGGGGTGAATTTTTTCCAGAAGGACTTTGTTCCTGATGGAATTTTTTGATGGCGTGTTTGCAAATTGGATGGAGTCCAGGCTGCTTCTGGCGAATAGCCTTTTCTCCTGTGGGTTATAATCCGGTATGATTTCAATATTTCCGGTGAAATACCGGGTATGCTGTTCCTTTCCAGCTGGTGTAAAAACCCTGATGTGGATGGAATTTTTTCTTCCCAGGGTGTCGAGTTCCAGATTGTCTATATAGACCGGATTGAATTCTGCAAATCCGTACTGCTGCATCAAATCGGTGATTCTTGTTTTTTCGCTTTGGAAAAGGAAATTATCGATGGGAGATCCCGGCTTTAGGAATGAAAGCTCTCGGGTGGATTCAAGAAGACCGAGGACGGCTGTGTCAGAAGAGTGAAAATGAAGGGAATCTACCAGAGATCTTGCATTGGGCTTTACTGAATACCGCACTTTTGCTTTGCGGGATTTGCTGGCATGTACCGTATGGCTGACCTCTGAAAAAAAATACCCCTTGTTGTAAAGGTAATTGGTGATGTTCTTCTTGGAGTCGAATATAAGAAGTGTGTCCAGAATGGCAGGAGCTTCGGCTTGTTTGTTCAGCGTGTTTCTAAATAAGACTTTTTTGTTCTTTCTCTTTTCGAGATAATTATAAATCAGATGCCTCTTAATGGTTAAAAGGTAGCGCGTGTTGGGCTTCTGCCTGATCAGTGTGCTGAGCTCCTGGCCTAAAAAAATTCTTTCGCTGAAGCCGACACCCTTTATTTGGATTTTGTTCTGAGTAAGTAGGTATTCTCCCTCCTTTAGCCTCCTGGTTCCTGAACAGGATGCCAGGAGCAGTCCGGCCAGGAATATTCCGAAAATGATACCTTTGTGTGGGTTGGATCTCTTATAAAGTCTATGCCGTAAGCACATGCTGATTTTTAACAATGAATTGAAAATGATCAAATCCCTGCGTGATAAAACAATCCGCTACCAGGAACGGATGTTTGTCGCGGAAGGGTCCAGGTTGGTGCTTGATATCATAAAACACAATCCGTCCTTACTTTACCTGATTGCAGGTACGGCAGACTGGATCAATGGGAATGAGGCAAAATTAAGCGGATTTGGCAATATTCTAAGGGAAATTGCCCCCCGCCAGCTTTCAGATGTGGCAGGATTGAAATCAACAGAAGAGGTTTTGGCTTTGGTCAGGTTTCCTGAATTTAAGGATGATCATTTTTTAGGCGCTAATACGGGTATTTACCTGGAAAGAATCAGCGATCCGGGAAATCTGGGCACCATTATCAGAACAGCAGACTGGTTTGGGATTAAAGAAATTATGGCTTCACCGGGATGTGTGGATCCTTATAACAACAAATGTGTTCAGGCTTCAATGTCCAGTGTCTGCAGGGTGAAGCTTAAGGTATTGAATATTAATGAGATAAGAGAGTATTCAAACATTTCATGGCTCTGGGCTGCGGACATGGGCGGTGTTCCGATCCAAAACGCAGTGTCAGATAATTCTGTGGTGATATGTTTTGGAAATGAAGCTCAGGGGATAAGCAATGAGTTGAGATCCACATGCAATGAAATTGTCAGTATTCCTTCCTGGAGCCTAGGTGCTGAATCACTTAACCTGGCGGTAAGTGCCGGAGTGTTTATGTCTTATCGGAAACTGACCAGTAAAACTGATAGCTAGCAAATTGTATGTTTTGTTAGAATATTTTGCATTTATATAAATATTTAGTTTAATATTTTTTATAACACATAATTTTTAGTCATGAAGGCTGCAGTAATGTTTAAAACCGGGGAGCCTCTTAATTTGGTGGATTGGCCGGTTCCTGAAGCAGAAAAAGGAGCAAAGCTGATTCGGGTTAAATATGCGGGTTTGAATCATAGGGATTTATGGATTGCCAAAGGTCAATATGCAGGGATTAAAACACCCATCATCCTGGGTTCAGACTTATCGGGTTCCATAAATGGTATGGATGTGGTTGTCAATCCCGCATTCAATTGGGGAAATGATCCTGCTGTACAATCAAAGTCTTTTGAAATTTTGGGACTGCCCTCCATGGGGGCGCTTGCGGAGCAGGTGATTGTTCCGAAGGATGCCATTTTTCCTGCGCCGGCACATCTGACACCGGAGCAGTCAGCCGCTCTTCCCTTGGCAGGTTTGACCGCATACAGAGCTTTGGTTTTTCGGGCACAGGCTCGCAAAGGTGATAAGGTTCTGATCACCGGGATAGGAGGAGGGGTGGCCCTTTTTGCAATGCAGTTCGCATTGGCATTGGGATTGGAGGTTTTTGTAACTTCTTCTTCAAATGAAAAAATTGAAAGAGCGATAAAACTAGGCGCGAGTGCTGGAGTCAATTATTTGAATCCAGAATGGGAATCTGAATTATTTAAGATCAGTGGGGGGGTCAATGTAGTGATAGATGGGGCAGGAGGGGCGGAATTTGGAAAATTGATAAAGGTTTGTAGTCCGGGAGCAAGAATTTCCATTTACGGAGGAACACGTGGCCCAATCCAGAATCTGGCACCACAGCCAGTTTTTTGGAAACAGATCTCTATCCTGGGTTCGACAATGGGCTCTCCGGATGACTTTTTAGGAATGCTGAATCTGGTGAACTCTCATAAAATAGTTCCGGTCCTCGACTCAATTTTTGATCTGAACGATGTGAATATGGCTCTGGCCAGAATGGACAACGGACTTCAATTTGGCAAGATCACGGTTAAAGTCCACGATTGATGCGAATCGGCCTATTGTCTGATACACATGGGTTCATGGACGATCGCATCGTCCCGTTTTTTGTTAATTGTGATGAAATCTGGCATGCTGGAGATATTGGCATTCCTTCAGTGCTAGATCCACTTGCTTTAATCTGTCCTGTTAAGGCCGTATTTGGTAATATTGATGACCGGGTCGTGAGATCTTTTTGTCCCGAATTTTTATATTTGGAAAGAGAAGGTCTTAGGGTCTTAATCATACATATTGCTGGGCCGTTTTCGAAGTACAATGAAAAAGTCAGGAGTTTGATCAGGGAGTACCAGCCGGGATTGCTTGTTTGCGGTCACTCTCACATATTGAAAATTGCCTATGATCCCAATTTCTCCCTTTTGTATGTGAATCCCGGTGCTTACGGTATCCAAGGATTTCATCAGGTTCGTACTGCACTCAGATTTGAAATCCATAATGCCAACATTCAGAAAATGGAGGTGCTTGAGATGCCCAGAGGTTGATCTCAAACATCAGAAAACGAGGCTATTGGCCAGGTTTTATACTGAGGTTCGATTTTGAATACAGGGATAATTCTAATTAAGATCTGAACAAGTCGTCATACTGGCTTCCGGAACCATCTTGTTTTTGCGAATGGGCTCTTTCAGGAGCGGAATCGTTGATATTGAAATGCTCATTTTTGGAAGGTCCCATTAGTAGCAACTTGCTTTTTTCCTCGTAGGATTGCAGCATTTTCAATCCTTCCTCCTCAAAAACACCATTTTGGAGATCGACGGAATTCATGAAATTTTCTGAAAGCTCCATGAATCTTTCCATTTCTCCCACTTTCATGGCTACGTCATCGGCGATATGCTCCAATGCCTGGTCAAATATTAACCTTTTGTCGGAATTTCCGGTTATGACGTTCATTGCTGATTTCATGGCACTGTGGGACGCCCGGATGGCTTTCCTCTCTTCTTCCTTCAATTTGACCTGGTCTCTGGTATCCGTGAGCAGGATTTCCGAATTCTGGTACATTTTGGTCAATACCTTGCTCAGAATATCCATTTTACTTAATAGATGATTGTATTTCTCATTGGTTTCCTGAAGCCTTGCCGCTTTTCTGGTGGCCAAAACCATCTGAGCCTCTTGTCCCTGGTTTTTGGCAACCTGGGCCATTCTCAACTGGGTTTCAATTTCCTTTGAATTATCTGTGACGTTTCTTTGTAATTTACTGATCTGACCTTTGAGTATGCCAATTTGCTTACTCATTTTGCTCAGATTGGATTCCAGATCTTCAACGTAGTTTTTTAAGATGCCAATGGGGTCGATCGTCACAAAGATTCCCGTGATCCACCTCATGATACTCTTGTACATATACCCGATCAAATTTCGCATCCGCGGATCGATAATCATGTAAAGTATGGCACCTAAAACCAATAGCATTCCGGACAGGTAAAGCATGTTTTGGGCCAGGGTGATTAAATAAGGCAGGAACTTGTAAAGAAGGGCGCCGGCCCCTACCACGATTCCAAGTAATACAAGGGTGCCTGTTACTCCTTCGGGTCTGCTCCAAAAGGATTTGGGTTTTTCAAAGCCAGGGCCAGGATTCATTGCTGAGGACATAGACTAGATTATTTTATAGGTTCAGGTTAATGAGGCTTGATCTTGCAGTATTTCAAGATCGTGTTTAATGAATGATTTTATTTTTTCAACGGTGATATGGAATTGGTCTTTCTTCTCTTTGATAAATGACTCACCATCCATGATTTGTTGGTCAAAGGCGAGCAGTTCCTGCCTGAGCACCTCGTTCTCATTTTGTAACTCTATGATTTTTAATTCATTGGATCGAATTTTCTCCTCGGCCAGGGTTCTGCTGTTTTTGACTCCTTCGACTCTTTTCTGATACTGGATCTTAAGGGCCGCATCGAACTTTTCAAGTTCAGCTTCGATCAATCTTAGGAAAAGATGGGCGGAATCAAGGATATCGTTTGCTGTGACCCCCATGGTCTTAGCTGTGGTGAGGGTGGACATAATGGCGGTGCTTTCTTCCATATTCATGGAGAGAAGCCCCTGTATAGCTTGCCTGAACTTTACATAGTCAAATCCGGTATTGGATTGCCGGTGAATTTCTTCTCCCAATATTCTGGCACTTGCCTCGTGAATTTCGGCTTTGCCCAAAGGGAACATTTGCTCCAGCATGGTTTAAATTAATTTGTTTGCAAATATGCAAAAAAGTAGTCCTCCGGTCTGTAATAATTCTATGAAAGGATACTTTATTCAGACCAATTCATCAAATAAAGTCGACGTCCGGCTGATAGGGGTATCTCATCAGGAATTGGATAGCCTTTTCAAGTTCAATGCCTTCAAACAAAACGCTGTAAATCATTTGAATAATAGGCAATCGGATTTGGTAGTACTTCGCCAGTTGGTGGGCGATCCTCACGGTACGCAACCCTTCCACCACTTCGTCCTGGGAGCTGATAATCGCCTCAAGAGTTTCTCCCTTGCTATACCGGTAACCGAAATTGAAGTTTCTGCTGCTCTCACTGGTTGCGGTGGCAATCAGGTCTCCTATTCCGGCAGTCCCCAGAAAGGACCTGTGAGTGGCTCCCATAGCTTTACCCAGTTCAATCATTTCACGCAAACCTCTGGTAATCAGCATGGCTTGGATGTTTTTACCCATTCCTTTGCCTGAGAGCATCCCTGACGCCAGGGCAATGATATTTTTTAAAGCGCCTGCCATCTCTGCACCGACCAGATCATAAGAGCCAAAAACATAGAAATACTTACTGGCCAGGTATTCCGAACCAACTTTGATTACCTCGTCAAATTCGCTTGCGATCACGCAAGCTGTTGGCTGCCCCTGAAGGATTTCTTTATAGAGGTTAGGACCGGCAAGACAACCGACCCGGGTCACGCAGGTCTCCTGTCTGATCACTTCGCTCATGGTGTGAATGTCCGATCGGGATATTCTCGTCATGTTGAGGTCCTTCAGTTGGATGCCGGAAATGTCAAGCCCTTTCGTGCCATGGATCAAAATGTGTCCCGGATTCAAAAATGGACTTAATGATCTGACGGTGTCCCTGAAATTTTCCGAAGGAACAATCGGAAATATCAAACTACATTGGTTTGTAAGTTCTTGAAAATCAGATGTTGCTTTGATTCTCTTGGGTAGTTTGATGCCCAGGTGCGTGTTTTCCTTGTTGATCTGGTCGACAATCTCCTTCCTCCTTGCATAGATCAGCACATCGGTGTTATGTGCAAGCAAAGTTGAAACGGTTGTGCCGAAACTTCCGGCACCTACTACTCCAGCTTTGTGTAATATTTGACCTGTCATCTTGGAATGGGTTGCGAAAGTAATTAATTTGCCTCATACTCACGTTTTTAGATCGGTTTTCTTTGTAGGGGATAATCTTTTATGCCGGCATGTTTTCAAAATGGCTCCAATGGGAAAAATATCGCTGTGGTCTTTATGTGCCATCCTTGAATAATAATAGTGTTCGTTCCCTTGTTTGTTTATTTCTTAATTTTAAGGCTTTTAAAGACTAATTGATGTTGTTTCGACATAAGTTTGGAAAGAAAAGTTGGGTGTCTCAATTGCACATCCTTTCAGTTGTCCTGTTCATGTTATGTTTTGAATTTGCTTGTCGGAAATCAAATTCGGAGTGGGATGTCGATTGGCGCTTGCCACTGATCAAGACCAGTCTGGGAATGTCTGATTTTATCAGGGAGGGGAAATTGGAAAAAGATTCCAACGGGCTGCTGACATTGGTTCACCGGGAGTCAATATACAATATTTCTGTTGACTCTCTTTTTACCATTCCTGACACAATCCGTTCAAGGACTTTTGCCATTGATTCACTTTCACTCTTTGATGCCAGAACGGTTTTTCCGATAACATTGGGTGCGATCTGCAGGCAGGCTGGTTTTATCGGTACGCTGATAATTGCGCAGAACGGCACAAGGGTGCCAATACCATCAATTCCTTCATTCAATACCCCTGTGACTGATATCAGTGCGGATACGCTTTTTACATCCATGACACTGGAAAAGGGAAATATGGAAATCGGATTTAGAAACAACCTTCCAATTGATATTGTAGATGTGAAATTTGAACTGCGGAATGCATCAGACAAGGCCTTGCTGGTCAGCGGAACATTTCCCCGCATTGCCACAGGAACCTATGAAAAGCAGATTTTCCCGCTGGATGGAAAGATTGTGGAAGGCAAACTCCAGGCCCAGCTTGTAAGCTTTTCGTCTCCGGGCAGTAATGGTGTGCCTGTTTTGATTGATACCTCCAATTCAATAACCACAGAAATACGAGTTTTTAATCTTCAGCCCATTACCGCAACAGCCGTATGGCCTGCCCAGAATTTGGTCAACCAACAGCAGGACTTTAACATCAGAGGACTTGGGGTTTTCTTAAAGGAGGCCCTGGTCAAAAGTGGAGTGATCCGATTCAAAATGCGGTCTACCATTCAGGACAGTGTAAGATTTCAATATACTTTGCCTGCTGCCAGCAAGGACGGGAAGACATTTGCCATTGAGCGTGTTCTGCCGCCTGCGCCACCCGGAGGATATTCAGAATATAGCCAGGACTATGACTTCAGTGGTTATCTGTTGGACATGAGTGGTCAAAACAAGGATACTTTCAATGCTGCCTTCAATACTTATTTGGTAAGAATAGATTCTACCGGAATACAAAAGACATTTTCAAAATCAGACCACTTTATTCTGGAATTGGGGTTTGTCGGTATTAAACCTTCTTATGCCCGGGGGTATTTGGCCACAGATACACTCAAGCTTGATAATCAGGTTTTGGATTTGGGTCTGTTTGAGGAATTTAATGGTGATTTGAAGTTTGATGATATAAGAATGGAGATAAAGGCTGAAAACAATATTGGGGCTAATGCTTTGTTGCGACTCAGCAATGTTTTTTCCAACAACCGGGTAACGGGCAAAAGCATTCATTTGACCGGTGCCCCTTTACAGAGTGATCACAGGATAGACAGGGCATCGGATCTGCAGGGAAAGCCTCCTGTGACGCCTGCTGTATTTAACTATTCCATCAGTAAGGCAAATTCAAACCTTCCTGAATTTGTGAGTATTTTGCCTGATCAGATCGGTTACTCCCTGGAGATTATTACCAACCCCGATGGTAATATTAGTAAATTCAATGATTTCATCTATGATGGTAAATTATTGAATATGGATATGGAGTTGAGTGTCCCATTGAATCTAAGCATTGCTGATTTTAAGCTGGTCAAGGTGCTGGATCTTGATTTGACCGGCGAAGACTACGAGGACATTCAAAGTGGCAGTTTGTATTTTCATTTTCAAAACGGCTTTCCTTTTGACTGCAGTTTGAAAATGATGTTATTGGATGATCTTGGTGCTGACCAGGAGCTTTTGTTGGATGGAAAAGTGCCGATCAAATCTGCACTGATTGGCCCGTCAGGCAGAGTAGAGGAGCCAGCTCTCACAAAGCTTGAGTTGGATTTGGATGTTGATCTATTGGAGCAGCTTAAAAGGCCCAGAAAAATTCGCGTGGAAGCTGTGTTCAATACTGTTCCTAAGGATATTCCGGTTAAGATCTTTCATGACTATGGCATTGGGCTAACGGTGACAGGTCAATTTAATTATTTGGTCAGGTGATAATGAGATATACCTTTATACTCTTTTGTCTGCTGGTTTTCAGCGACAATTCAAAAGGACAATGGGGCGTGTTGTTTTCAGAAAATGAATTCGAACATCCCGGTCTGAACAGATCTTTTCATATCTTAAGTTCGGTGGTATCAGGTTCTGATCGGTTTACCGGCAGGTTTGTTACTGATTATTGGAATGGAGGATTCCTTTCTGCTGATTCCAGGAGAGATCAATTCAATAGGTTAAAAACCATCAGCGATTTGGGACTGCAATGGAGTTCTTCTCTGGTTTATCAGAATAGGGGATTCCGATTTGGAAGGTTATCAGGGATGAGTATTTCATACAATCATTTCATCCTGCATGAGGCTTCTGTTTCAAAGGGATTGTTCGGTTTATACTTTTTTGGCAATTCCGGAAATGACACCCTGCCTGTTGCCCTGGGGCCCTCAAGTGAGAAACGTCAGTCCTTTCAGAGTTTTAAGCTGGGGAGCGGGTTCAAATCCGGAAGATGGGAATTTCGGGCAAACATAGGGTTGTTGTTAGGGATTGATTTTGTGGACAGGTCGATCCAGGAAGGATCCTTATCTACTTCTTCGTCTGCCACGGAAATTTTTGTTGATTTGAAATATAAAGGGGTAAACTCAGACCTGGGCAAGAATCGAATATTTTCACCATCCGGTTATGGAGTTATTGGCGATTTGGGGCTGTCCTTTAATTATTCAAACAGGTGTTTTGTTTCTATGGAATTTAACAGGCTTGGCTTTGTGAGTTGGAATTCCGGATTAAAGAGGACCTTAATAGATACTTCTTATTTATTCGACGGCGTTGAGGTGAGAGGTTTCCTGGATTCTCTTTATTTGGATATTCAATCCTCACAAGATCTGGAGAACCGTTTTGCGAAAATCGAATCCTCGTCTGCCCTGAATCAAATCCTGCCCTGGGACTTCACCATGCGATGGCACCATTCCTGGGCCGGCAGTAAATTTGCGGCCAATGGTTTGTTCCGGTGGATGCCTGACTCAAATTTTGGCACGGGTGTTGAAGGTTCTTTGATGTGGAATACTTTCAAGTGGCTGAGTACTTCCATTCACGCCGGTGCCGGCAACTACAGTAGGTTCAACTGTGGGTTGGGTCTGGGTCTGAAGATGGGTCAGGGATTGTATTTGGATTTTCGGATCACCTCCTTAAGCAATATGGCATATACGGCGGGAGATGCCGGATGGAATGGTCATTTTCACTTGTATAAAGCGCTTTAAAATTCTATTATTTTGTCGAAATAAAAAACAAGTCAAGACATTCGTCCTTTGCGTTTTCTATTCTGAAGTCGCTTACATTGATATCAGAAGTCAAAGAATTATTCTTTTTGGCGATCATCTTGCGGTTAATCCTATTGAGGATGTCATAAGGGATTTGCAGGATTCTTCTTGGTAGTCTGTACTGTAGGTTGAATATGTCGAATCGCGTAAATTTTCTGATAGATTTTTTGTTTTCTTCAATATAGTGAAGCACCTTTTGGTTTCCGTAGGTTCCTTTTTGATCCACTTCGCTGAATCCCGCTTTTTTTAAGATCCACATCAGCTCAGAAGCAAGATACTCTCGTACGTGCCATGGATTTCTACTCAGACTTTGAAGGTTGTTGGGGGTGGTGAGAATTGCTTTTCCACCTGGTTTTAAGACCCGGAGAATTTCCTTGACAAAGGCAAAGTCATCTTCAATGTGTTCAATGACCTGAAAACTGATCACAAAATCAAAACTGTTGTCAGCTATGCCGTGAAAAGGTGGAATTTCCATCTTGATAAATCTGACATTAGGGTATCGGCTAAAATCAATGTCACATTCAAATTTATCCACGGTAGTGAATTCATCGCAGCAGGATGACATAAGTTCAATTCCCAAACCCGACCCTGTGCCTATTTCCAGAACCTTTCCATGAATCATAGGGGCTGCTGCATGGTATGCAAAAAGGCACCTTTGATAAACGTAATTGTCAATTGTGTTTTGACCCGAAACTCTCTCAGCTGTTTCTGACATTGGTTAAATTGATTTCTTAAAAATGTAAATGAGTGAACTGCTTTTTTCCTTTGAAAATATACTGCTTAAATGGAAAGTTAACCCCCAGAAAAATCCCTTGATCAGCCCAAAGCTTCCTGGTGACTTGTAAGATTCACTAAGCATGCTTACATAGTATCCGTCTAAGGGCATTTTGTAAGACCGATGCAAAGCAAAATGATGTTTTTTCAACAGCGAGATAATTGTTTCAGGAGAAAAATGCCAAAGATGCCTGGGTACGTCGTAACCGGCCCAGAAGTCCTGATAGTGTTGGGCATCTAAAGATTTTGAATTTGGTAAGGCCAATACCAATAAGCCGTTTTGATTGAGAAGTTTGTGAAATATTCTTAGGTATCCTTCCGGGTCATAAATGTGTTCCAGAACATGCCAAAGGCTGATGACATCAAATCCGGGTTCTATTTTTCCTTCATATAGATCTGAAGGCAAATGGGGATGGATTCCAAAGTTGTCTTCGCAAAACCTCCTGGCATTATCGCTGATCTCTAACCCTGCAACCTGCCAGCCATTCATTTTCATTTCATTGAGAAAATAACCTGTGCCCGATCCTACATCCAGGAGTTTTCTTCCTTTGGTTTCCTTTTCAATTAGTGATCGTTTTCTTTTGAGCATAAACGCCCTCGCAATGTGGTATAACCTGTTGATCATTCCCTTCCTGGAATCGGAATGGGAAATATAGTCAGGGTCTTCATAAAAGTTTCCTGCGTATTGCTCTTCGGGTGGGTTTTTCGTAAATATCAGTCCGCATGCCTGGCATTCTGCTATTTCAAATTCCTGTTTGCTGAATTTGAAGTCTTTAGCTTTTTGAACAAGTTTTATCCGCTCCTGGGCACACAAAGGGCACGCCTTGTGTTCTTTTCTTTCCCATTTCAGATTGGATATGTTCATTATGGAGGATTTAATAATGTTGCAAAGTTAATGTTTATATGATTAGCATAACATAAAGTAAATATGGCAATTATTCAAATCTTACTTTGCTATGGCAACGATTTTTAGTTCAACTCTTTGGTTGCGTTGCCTTCCTGCCAGGGTGTCATTGGATGCAATGGGTACTCTTTTTCCATATCCTCTGAAACTGATTTGTTCGATCGGTATGCCTTTTTGATAAAGATATTCGGATACATTTTTTGCCCTTGCTGCGGATAATCTGTCGCAGTATTCATGAGGCGGTATTCCATTGGTGTGTCCCCCGATTTCAATGGTAACATCCTTGTTGGCTAAGAGAAACTGGTAGATTTCATCCAGCACTGGGTAGGACTCCTGGGATATAATTGCCGAGTCCGCTTCAAAAAATAATTGGTTAATGCGCAAGGTTTGTCCAACCTCAAGTTTGGATCTTTCCAGGTCTGGGATTGCTTTGGGCGCATCAATATAAACATCTGCGAGTTGAAGGCACTGGTTCTGATCGTAGATCTTTATGCTGTGTCTTCCGGCGGAAAGATTATTCACACTATTACCCGTTCTCCCGTTGTCCCATATAATTCTGTAGGGAGGCGATCCTCCGGCAACCTTTATGTTCGCCTTACCATCTTTGACCATGATGTCGCTCACTCTCTCTTTGGATAGAATTTCTACCTTTATTCCTTGGGGCTCCCTGATCTGTACGGCCGTAACATATTCCTCTCCTTCGGCATCTGTAATGGTCACCGAATAGTTACCGGCTCCGACACTGTCCTTTTTGCTGCCCTGGATCGCAGGATCGCTCCATTGGTAGGAATATGGAGTTTTACCACCTCGCGCTATAACGGTCAAAGATGCTGTTTTTCCACCGGGGCATTTGATTTCTCCTTTGGAATAAGCCACAGCAGTAAGCACTTCTGATTTTCCTTCCACAATATCAACTCTAAACATACCACGATCCGCAGTGCCCACCCATAGGTCGTCATTTCGGTCGCAGGCGAGGGATAAGGTTTGTGACGAGATAAATCCATAATCCTTGTCGATTTGCCTGCTTTTGTCTGTATAGGGGTCAAATTGAACCAGAATTTCGGATGCAACATATATCATTCCCTTGCTGTCTGACACGATAGCCCTTACAGGGCCCTGACTGAGGCCGCGTTTTACTGCCGCATCCTGCCATCTGTCCCGACCGTCCTCTTTGTAAATCAACCACATTTTTCTCTCAGCCAGTAACCAAATACCTTCTTTGGTGGCTATGCTTCCGGTTATTTTATGTTCTTTTTCATAATGGTCCCAGGATTTGTCCTTGACAATGACCACCCCGGCGTCTGTTCCAATCCAAAGTTTGCCTTCCGGATCCACATAAAGTGTATTTATTTGATCTGATTTTAGTTTTGAATTCTCCTTGGTATAATGATTGAGAACCTTTACCTGATCGTCTGAGATCCTGTAGAGACCAGAGGTTGTCCCGGCCCAAATGTCTCCCTTGTAGTAGGCAAGACAATTGATTGTTCCGTATTTCATGGATAGAGGAATTGAATAGGAATTGTCTGAACTTCTGATTTCTTTGCTTCTGTTTGCGTACCAAACCATACCTTTTTTATCCTCAGTAATGGCTGTGACAGAATCGGAGGAAACCTGCTCCGGGTCAAATTCAAGTCCAATTACCTTATACAACCCTTGGTTTGTACCCAGCCATTTGTAGTTGTTTCGGTCGATCCAAATGGCTGTTACAGCTTCTTCAGGACCCATTTTGTTGTAATTTTCAACAATTATGTCAGGAGTTTCTTCCTGACTGAAATTCACAGTACATTTGAATACAAAAGCTATAAATAATAGGGACCTTCTGAACCTCATCTCTTAGGATTTATATTTATCAAAAACTATCTTGAATCTACAAATACAAAACGGATTTTTATTGCTTGAAATGTGTGTAAGATATTAAAAAAAAGACCCCGTTCAAAGGAACAGGGTCTCCAATGATTTCTCCTGGTTTTAAAGATTGGGAATGATGAGTTCCTGTCCGGGATGAATTAGATCCGGATTTTTAAGGATGTCCTGATTGGCCTCAAAGATTTGCCGGTATTTATTGGCATCCTTGTAGTATTTCTTTGCGATCAGGCTGAGACTTTCCCCTTTGGCAACAGTATGTTTGGTATAGTACGAAGTGTTGCTTACATTGATATCAGCAATAAGATCGGAGGGATTCTCTCCTCCAATTTCCTTGATCTTATCCCAGATTTGATCTTTTACGTATTGAGTTTTGGCAATTCCCCCCATCTTGAGGACTCCATTTTCCTCATTGACAAATCCTTCTTGGATCCCCAAAGCCAGGCCCAGGTCAAGTACAGCTTTGTATTTGTTTTGAAGACTCATAATTTGAAATTTTAAGAATTAATGATTCAACCCAAAGGTATCAAAAAAAGCATGATGTGAATTAATATTCCTATATTATTTTCCGAGCCGGACCAGGAACAAGTGGTGTCATATTTAAAACAAAATCAATAATTTAGCGATATAGCTGAAGGCATGATTTCCCTGGCGAGCTTTTGGTCAAGGCCGTAAATGTCCTTTCTGAAATTTAATTTGCCTTTGTGGTCTACCCAGGCTGTTAAATAACATATAATGACAGGAATAGGCCTTTTTATACCTATTTTTTTTTCGGTTGTTTGATTTACCAGCGATTTCACTTTTGATGCCAAGGGGTTGCCATCTCTTCTGAGTATGAATTCAGCCAACCTCAGTGGCTCTGCGACCCT
>CAYXKO010000024.1:0-562 GCA_964465435.1 uncultured Saprospiraceae bacterium
TGCTGGGCGCCATGGAGACCATGTACCAGCGCAGCAAGATCCAGGAAGAAAGTCTTTATTACGAGACCCTCAAACATACAGGTGAGTATCCCATCATCGGTGTAAACACCTTCCTGTCCAAGGAAGGATCGCCGACGATCATCCCGCAGGAGGTCATACGCGCCACGGAAGCCGAAAAGGTAGACCAGATCAAGGCCCTGGAAAATCTCAAGAAAGCCAATGCGGACAAATCGCGCGAGGCCCTGCACCGCCTACAGGACGCTGCCATCCACCACCACAATATGTTTGAGCACCTGATGGAAGCGGTCAAGTCCTGTTCGCTCGGGCAGATCACCCAGGCGCTTTATGCGGTCGGAGGGAAGTATAGAAGAAATATGTGACCGAGCGGTCACGCCGCAGGCATGAAAGGAGTGCCACAAAGGCACTCCTTAGCGAGGGAACCACGCGCCCCTGCGCGTGGCCACAGAGGTTGCCGCCCGGAGAACCGAGTGAAGGAAAAAGATCAAGGGAGAAAGCGGTCACGCCGCAGGCGTGAAAGGAGTGCCACAAAGGCACTCCTTAG
>CAYXKO010000024.1:662-14631 GCA_964465435.1 uncultured Saprospiraceae bacterium
CAACAGCGGAAGCAAAAAAAAGACCCTGAACACAACAGTGAAATTACCCCTGCGCGTGGCCACAGAGGTTGCTGCCCGGAGAACCGATTGAAGGAAAAAGATCAAAGGAGAAAGCGGTCACGCCGCAGGCGTGAAAGGAGTGCCACAAAGGCACTCCTTAGCGAGATGAAGCCCTGGTGCTTCGCAATGACGCCGGGTCAGGCGTCATAAGGGCTGAACCGGGCTGCAAACCAACCCGGCAACAGCGGAAGCAAAAAAAAGACCCTGAACACAACAGTGAAATTACCCCTGCGCATGGCAACAGAAGCGGCCGCGCGTAGACCGGGTTACGGCGAAAGAATAAACGGATAGCCGGTCACGCCGCAGGCGTGAAAGGAGTGCCACAAAGGCACAATTTACGGAGATGAAGCCCCGTTGCTTTGCAATGACGCCGGGTCAGGCGTCATAAGGGCTGAACCGGGCTGCAAACCAGCCCGATAACAGCAGTCATGGCAGAAGACCCTGACTAAGGAAGCAATAGAATGCAATTAAAATCACGTGATCAAGCGATTGCAACAAAAGAGCTAATGATGCAATGCAAATTCACTGGATAACGGTTGTACCATCCCTTTTGGGGATGATAAATGAGGTTGCTATCCTGAGACTAAAAAAATGAATCGAAATACAGAACGGATGGCATAATCAACTCAGTGATTTTGGAAGAGGCTCGATCAAAACCAAATGATGGAGTGTTAGGTCAGCTTATTCCACAAGGAGTTTTTGAATCACTGTACTCCTCTTTTGGTCCATGAATCTTATATAATACAAACCCGGAGGTAAGGTATGTAAGTCGACAGATATGGGTCTCGTTGCGGCAGGAAGAAGGATGCTGGGGAGGGTTCTAAAGGTATATTCAGATGCCCATTTTTTTTGGGGCATTCCGGGTCTGCTAAAAAATTAGCGTACCGACACCCTCAGATTTATAAGTCATGATTGATCAACTTCCTTGGATTGAAAGTCATTTAATATGAATTCGTTTGGATTTAACCACTTATTGTCAGATGGATTCTGGATTCATTCAACTGAAAATAACACAAGCACATCAATTCCTCACAACATATACTTTACCAATCTTAAGACTTTCCTTAGTTCTCACTTCCACAAAGTAAATCCCACAATTTATGGCCGAAATATCTATACGATTGTTTGCTCCTGGATAATTTCCAACACAGTTGCCAGCCAGGTCAATGATTTTTACCCCTTCAATCTTGTAATTTGAATGAATAAATAGTTCATCGGTCAATGGATTGGGATATAAAAAATATTCGTCCTTTTTGTTGTTTTCCGTGGATACGGAGTGGGTTGAATAATACCGGAGTCTATTGCTATATAAATTTTTTACCGATCCATCCTCGAACCAAATTTTAGCATTGCAAATTTTCAATTGCCAATCTTTTTTTAATATTTCCGAATTTTTTATTTGTACTCTAAGTCTAAAATTAATTGTATCCAGGCAAGCCTGATTTTGACCTGAAGGATGAAACCAAACTGCACTATAATAATCCTCTTTCAAACCCTTGGATTGAAGTCCAAATATGTTGGACCAGAAATTGCTATTTACTGAATCTATCCAAATCTTAGGACTATCACTAAAAAGAAAACTAAAATCATTATTCGAACCTTCTATTTGAAAACTGATACCCTGTACGGTCCTATCACCTGGAATAATTTTAATATTCGCAAATATTGGATTTTTTAAAATTGAGTCAGTATAATAGCTTAAAATAATATCTGAACCTTCCTGACATTCGATAACATCTCTCTGCGGCACACCTCTGAAATAACTGTAATGATTTGTTACCACCTGAGCATCATCTGCATTGATCACTCCATCACCATTGGCATCAACATATTTGTGGTTCAAGGCGCCAGGAACACCTGTTGTCCATGAGCTTGAAGAGGTTCCGGTCCAAATCGAGGCATAAGGTCTATCTGTTCCGGTATGACCGATAGACTTAAAAATTTGAACGGCATCAAGGTATTCCACAATTCCATTGTTGTCAGAATCACCAGGCCAAACACATTCATTATTGCAAACTCCCTCTTCGCAAAATTCTTTAAATGAAGCCGAATATAAATCTTGAATTTCTTTTAATTGTTCAAGACCGATTATTACGTTTAAAAGGTGATCTGCATTTTGTTCTCTGACATGATGTAAAACCAAATCAACTTTGATACTTTGTCCCTTTCTGATGTCTCCAGGCCTACAGGTAGGGTACAATCGGATGTTTGAAGGATACGGGTAATTTTGTTGATACATCGACCAGGAATTGGAAACCGTCACATCTCCATTAAACGGGAATAAGGTCTGCAAGTTTGTCAATGGGTTCAGGTATGGTAAACAATTATTTCTAAATCCATTGAGATAGCAATTGTAATGATTTGAATTACTGATAAGACTTTTGTCCAATCCGGTTAAATGCATTGTATGCAAGTACGCACAGGAGCCCATCTGATGATTGAGGTACGAGAAAAATTGAGCTGGAGGGTTGGATCCAAATCCAATATTCATATTCTCGCAATTACTTCCTGAACCACCATCCACGTTATTCTTGTTGTACCAAAAACATGTGTTAGATGTTGAATCCACGCCGATGTAGTCGTCTCCTGGACAGCCCAAAGCAATATCCAGTTCTGAACAGAATTTGAAATCAACGAGATCCTCGATTGAATAATTGGTTATTTTGTAAGAAGAAAAAATGGCTTTATTCAGAAGTGAATTTTCTTCGCAATGGAAAGTCCAGTTTGTAAATCCAAATTCAAGTCTTAAATCTTTTAAAATATGATATACGGAATAGTAAATAGCAGAAGGAATGATATCGTAATTGGCTTGTTCTATTTGAGGATAATCGCCATGATCAGGATTGTAAATTTGATCATTATTGAAATCATAAAACGGGGCTAAGTCGTAATCCAATCTTTTCAATTTAAAACCATTGTACTGCTCAAAATGTGGATTTCCTCTTCCAGGCCAAGCATATAGCGATGGAATTTTTTGATCCACATGGTTATTATCACTAAAGTCCTTGATATGATACCTTATGTCATGACCCAAGACAGACCAAACTTTATTGTAATTCAATATTTCTCTCTCGGAAGGTGTATTGGGCAATCCAAACAGTGGTCCAGAATTTATTATTGAAGGGGACATTTCAATAATGTGATTCATTGGATTGCCAGGAGTTTTGAATCCAAAAACAAGGTTCTGGTTGAACAAGGTCTCGTAATTTTGACTTGAAAATGGCACTCTCATTTGCCTGATCGAATACTTTGAAGTTATTGCATAGACTTCATTTGTATTTATTGTTCTGATCGGTTCATTTTGCGAATATGCCGGACCCATGCAGATCCATCCGATATGAAAGTAGATGGTCAGTCGTTTTGTAATCATTTGATTTTACAATTATTTACTAAACGAATTATATGGCTATTTGCTGCTTCACAACTCTCCAAAAATAAATTGAAGCTAGAAATATGACCATTGATCTCCAGTGCTTACAACCTTAAAAGAGCAATTTCAAAAATTGAATCCTTGTAAACCTAACCAAAACCAGTACAGCCTAACAAGACCCCGATCTCAGCTTTCCTTTTCCGGATCTGCCTCTTGCTGATCTTTTCGTCCGGCCAGCAGCCCATTCATGGTCGCCACGCCCAGCAGGATGCAGGCAAAGCCCAGCAGGTCGTTCCATCCGATTTGTTCGCCGTCTAGCCAGCCGACCACGATGGACACCAGGGGCATCAGGTAGGTGACGCTCGCAGCAAACAACACGTGCACCCGCTGGATCAGTACGTTGAACAAGGCCATGGCCAGGGCGGATCCGAGTACGCTCAGGGCCAGCAGGTGATAAAAGGAATTGCCCTCGGCAATGGCGGTGGGAATGCGGGCAAAGGCACCGCTCATCAGACTGATGGGAATACTTAATACCAGCAGGGAGGCGTACATCATGGCCGTCATGGGTATGCCCGGAAACTGACCCAGTCGGGATTTGATCAGATTGCCGTTGAAGCCATACAGGACCGGCACCAGAAAGGCAACAAACAGATGCAGGCCCTCTGCCCGGAATTCAGCGCCCGGCTTGAAGGCCACCAGGATGATCGCACCGCTCAAAGCGATGAGCGTGCCGGCTATCTTGCTTTTTTCACGCGCCACCATAAACAGGAGGATGCCGATCCCGTAGGTGCAGATGGGCGTGAAGGCATTGATGATGCCCGCCAGCGAACTGCTGATCTTTTGCTGGGCCCAGGGATACATGAAGGCAGGCAGGAAGCTGCCGATCAGGCCGATCAGAAAGATCGTGCCGACGTATTTCAGCGGGATGATGCGGATGGCCGGAGCCAAAAAAGGCAGCAGGGCCAGCGCGCTGAAAAACATCCTCAGCCCCGCAATCTGGGTGGGATTGAAGCCGGTGAGGCTATGCTTGATGAAGTAGTAGCTAAAGCCCCAGATGAGGGTCAGGACTACGAGGACAGACCAGTCCTTCCAATCGGGGTTTTTGTGCATGATCTTGAATCGATGGGCAAAGGTAGGAATTAGCCCTGTTGAAACGGGAAATAGCCGCAATTGCTCAGGCAGTAAGCAAGGCTTAACATAATATTTTAAAATCATGCAACGTTTGAGCACTTTTCCGCTCCTTGTACACAAGCAAACCCGAACCCATTTTTCCACATGAAAATGACCAGGCCCATCCTCTTTCTTTTGTTGTTTTTGCCCTTTTGTGCCGGTGCGCAGAAATACACCATCCACGGCGTGATCCGCGACAAGGCTTCGGGAGAATCCCTGATCGCCGCAGGGGTGTACGACCGCAACTCCCTGGCAGGGGCCAATACCAACAGCTATGGCTTTTACTCGCTGACCCTGCCTGCAGGCAAAGTCAGACTGAGGTATTTTTACCTGGGTTATGAGGATGTGCTGCTGGAGTTTGAGCTCAACCGGGATACGACCCTGGACGTCAGGCTCAGTGCAGGGGTGCAGCTCCAGGAGGTGGAAATCACCGCCGGCCGCGAGGAAAGCATCGAGCGCACCACCCGGATGAGCACGGTGGACCTGCCGGTGGATCAGATCAAGAAAGTACCGGCCATTCTGGGAGAAGTGGACGTACTCAAGGCCCTGCAGTTGCTGCCGGGCGTCAGCGGAGGCAATGAGGGTACCAGCGGCATTTACGTGCGGGGAGGAAGCCCCGATCAGAACCTGATCCTGCTGGATGGAACGCCGGTGTATAATGTGTTTCATCTGGGCGGTATCTTCTCTGTATTCAATGCGGATGCGCTCAGGAACGTGACCCTGACAAAGGGGGGATTCCCGGCGCGTTTTGGGGGCAGACTCTCCTCGGTGCTCGAGCTCAACATGAAGGAGGGCAATATGAATGAGTTCAAGGGAGAGGGAGGGCTCGGACTTATCTCGTCAAGGGCCACCTTCGAAGGTCCCATCGTCAAGGACAAGGCTTCCTTTATGATCTCCGGTCGCAGGACCTACCTGGATGTGGTGACCGCTCCGATCTTTGCCGCTGTGCAATCGGACAGTCAGGACTTTGGCCTCAAACTCTACTTCTACGATCTCAATGCCAAGATGAACTGGACCGTAAACTCAAAGCACAGGCTTTACCTGAGCGGATATTTCGGACAGGATGTGTTTGGTGCCGACTTTTCCGAAAGAGAGCAAAACGGAGCCAGTTCTTCCTTTGACAATGGACTGGACTGGGGCAATGTCACCACCTCTTTTCGCTGGAATTACTCGATCAGTCCCAGACTTTTTGCCAATACCTCCATCCACTACAGCCGGTATCAGTTTAACATCCGTTCTGCTTTTGAAAACAAGCGGCCGCCGGACCGCCAAAAATTTTCTGCCAGTTACTTCAGCGGCATTCAGGATTATTCCGTGCGGACCGACTTTGATTATACTCCCTCGCCCTTTCATTCCATCAAATTTGGCGCCGGGACGACGCGACATCGCTATTCTCCCGGAGCCTCCCAGTACGACCTGAGTTTTTCGGATGTGGTCATCGACACCACACTTGGAGATAAACCCGTTTGGGCCACCGAGTCCTATCTGTATTTTGAGGACGACATGAAGTTTGGCCGGTGGGGTCTCAATGCGGGTCTGCACGCCAGCAGTTTTTACGTGCAGCAAAAGACCTATCCCTCCCTTCAGCCCCGCCTGTCCGCCCGCTATTTTCTCACGAACCAGACCACGCTCAAGGCCTCGTTTGCGACCATGACCCAGTTCATCAACCTCCTGTCCAACGAAGGGGCAGGGCTGCCCTCCGATCTGTGGCTGCCCAGTACCCGCAGGATCAGGCCTCAGGAGTCCTGGCAGGCAGCCCTGGGCGCAGCACGCGTCCTGAAGGGCGAATACGAGCTGAGTGCCGAGGCCTACTACAAGTCCATGAACCACGTGATCTCCTACAGGGAAGGAGCCAGCTTTCTCTTTAGCAACGAAGGATGGGAGGACAAGATCACACAGGGCAGGGGAGAAGCATACGGACTCGAACTCTTTGTCCAAAAAAAGAAGGGCAAACTAAATGGCTGGATCGGCTACACCCTGTCCTGGAATTACCGCCAGTTTGACGAGATCAACAGCGGCAGGAAATACAGATTCCGCTACGACCGGAGACACGATTTTGAGATCGTTGCCAACTACGAACTCAACCCGCGCTGGAGCATTTCAGCCACCTGGCAGTTCGCCACGGGCAATGCCATCACCTTGCCTTTGCTGAAATACCAGACGATCGACAACACAGGCTGGGGCATCACTCCCGTTGAAGTCACGGGAAACAAGAATGCAGCCACAATGCCGGCCTTCCACAAACTGGACCTGGGGGCGGAATACAAATTGAAAAAACGGGGATTCATCCAGCACTCCCTGGTCTTTTCCGTGTACAATGCCTATGCCCGCGCCAATCCGTTTTACATCGTGACCGATCAGGATTACGATCCAAAGACGGGTCAAAACAAGACCGTGTTCAAGCAGGTATCCATCCTGCCACTCATCCCCAATGTCAGTTATCAGTTTAAATTTTAAGCGAATGAAAAAGTTATGGATCGCATCGATATTATTTCTTGGAATGTTGCTCAGTTCCTGTGAGGATTTTTTCTACAAGACCGTAGAGATCGAGTCAGAAGATTTTCCACCGGGCATAGCCTTCTCAGGCCTGTGGAAATTTCCCACCAACGACGACAATCCGGTCGTGGTCTCCGAAGCGCTCGCCGTGCTGGACCGCAAACCCAATCTCATCCCCTTGAGCAAACTTTCCGTTTATAAAAATGACCAGCTTGCCCTGGAGACTGAGATCAGGGATGGGCTGGGATCCATTAAGAACTTCAGCGCGGATCCCGGAGACCGGGTGAGGATCACACTGGAGGCGCCGGGATATCAAAAACTGGAAGCAGAGCAGACCGTGCCGGACAGCACCAGGATCCTCGATGCGAAATTTACCCGGGATACCTCGATTGCATTGTTTGGTCTCGAAGACATTGATTTTTTTGAGGTAAGGATCCGGGATGATGCCTCCCGGCAAAATTACTATCGGGCTCATGCGCGCTACGTATTCGACCGCGGTGCGGCCGGACTGGACACCAGCCATTTCATTGTCCTGACACCGGAGTTTGCCAACCGCGAAAACAGAAGCGATCTGATCAGCGACGAGATCTTCAACGGCCGCGAGTTTGTGTTGACGTTTTACGATTTCGGTACTTTCGGCACCGAACCAAAATACATTTTGCTTGAGCTCATCCAGGTCACGCGCGATTATTTTCTGAACCGCGAGAGTCAGGTCCTTTCTGACATCACCAGCGGCAATCCTTTTGCGGAGCCCGTCATCCTGCATCAGAACGTGGACAACGGACAGGGCATATTTGGGGTCTCATACGCCACCTCCTGGGTGATCCGGAGGTGATGGTCAGGATCTGTTTGATTTGGATCAACCAGGGTCTTATTTAGAATTTGCTTATTTTTAGGCAACCAATCAAACATGAACTTAAAATGAAAAGATCTCTTACTTCAGTCCTTGCCGCCTTTCTGATCGCAGGCAGCCTCATGGCACAGTCTCCCAGAAAAGTCCTGTACGAACATTTTACCCAGGCTTCCTGTGGACCCTGTGCCTCCGTCAACCCAAGGCTTCATCCCATTCTGGAACGCAACAAGGACAAACTGGTGCGCATCACCCACCAGGTGAGCTGGCCCGGTGTGGATCCCATGAACAAGGACAATCCCGGAGAAGTCCAGTCCCGAGTAAGTTACTATGGCATATCCGGAGTGCCCTCATCGAGGATGAATGGCCAGGTAGCCCAGCTGACACCCACCATAGCGGTGAGCGACGCCACCATCGCCGATGCAGCCGCCATCCCGTCTCCCTATGAGATCCAGCTTACGCCCGAGGTTCAGGAGAACATATCCGAGCTGAAGGTAAAAGTGAAAGTCAAATTGACCGGCAGTTTTTCGGGCAGGCCCGTGCTGAGGGTGGCCGTCCTGGAAAAGATCATCCGCTGGACCCAGGCGCCCGGAAGCAATGGCGAAAAGGAGTTTCACCACGTGATGAAAAAATTCCTCCCGGGTACGGCAGGCAGCTCCCTGAGCAATCTGACGACCACGGGCGAAGAACTCAACTTCAGCTTTGATTACAAATTCGACAAGCTCTACGACTTCCGCAACCTGGAAGTGGCTGCCTACATCCAGAATGAGGAAAACAAGGAGATCATGCAGGCCGAAGGAATGGAAGTCCCGTTTCCCCAAAAGACAGGACCCGATGTTACGCTGCGCAGCGCCAGCCCCGGTACGGATGCGGAGTCCAATGTCTTTTGCGGCAAGTCTACCACTCCCAGGATCAATTTCATCAACATGGGAGATCAGGCCCTGACTTCCGTGAGGTTTGAGTACAGCGCCAACGACGGCAACGTAAGCACCCATGACTGGACCGGAAATCTGGCTTACCTGAAAGAGACCACCATACAGCTGCCCGCGGTGGAAGTGCCCGTATTGCGCAACCAGGGAAATGCCATCAGGCTCCGTGCCACGCTGATCAATGGATCGGCACCACAGGAAGTCCCTGAGTTTGAAATTCCCTTTGTCGCACCGCCGGTCTCCACCCTCAAGGCAAAACTGGAGATCAAGCCCTTGTCCAAACCGGACCTGCTTGTTTTTGATGTGACGGATGATCAAGGCACGGTGATCCTGCGCGGAGGACCCTTTGCCGACAACAGCCTGAAAACATTCGAGCTGGACCTGATGGAAAACCGTTGTTACAAACTAAGCATAAACAACCGCCATGTCAGTGTAAACGGAACTGCAAGGCTCTACAACGACCGGAATGAGCTGTTGGTCAATACGACCCTGAGCAGTCAGAAGATCTTTGTAAACCCTTTTACCACTTACGCACTGGTGGCCTTGGAGGGCCCGGAATATTTGAGGCCGCTGGAAGTAATGCCTAATCCTGCATCAGACCAGGTGCTGGTCCTGTGGGAAGCCAGGGAGGCAGAGCTTGTCTCGCTCCTTGTTTTTGGATTGGACGGAAAGCTGGTCTTTTCCAGGGAAATAAAAAATACATCCGGACAAATGCAACACAGCATACCGGTGCAAACCTGGATCAATGGAACTTATCTTGTCCAGCTCCGCACTTCGGGAGGAACTTATCAGAAAAGACTGGTCATCGCCCACTAAGAAATTACCGCAACCCATCATCGATAAAAGCCGGAGTCACATCCGGCTTTTTTTTGTCCGGACCTGAGGACCCGTTTTTTTCGACCAGCAGAAGGAATTGAATGAAGACGTTACAAAAAAAAGCAGCCCGTTTAGCAGGCTGCTTTTTGTAATTGTTTTAACCCTGATAGAAAGACAGAGTTTTCTAAAGCTTAAAAGTGCGAAGAATTATTTATTTTCTATGCATTTTCAGTTTGAAAACACTCGTACGGATTTCGATATTGAAAATTCAAATCATCAGGTGCGATTGATTCGCGAAAAAATGAATGCTTTTTCATTTGGATCATTCTTCCAGCATTCCCGTAAACACGGCACCTCCCATGTCGGGATTGACCATGACGTATTTCAGCGTTTTGGGCGTACTGTCCTTTGTGATCCAGAGCTTCATGTCTCCTGGATCCCCGTTTGCCGGTTTCACCACGACCACGTAGCAGTCCTTGCCGTTGATGCTTTCAGATCCCGTGACCTCGAGGGACATCATTTTCTCCTGCATCCTCTGAAGGTCGGTGTTGATGATGGCTGTCTTGTAACCATCGCTGAGAGGCAGGCAGGCGATCAGCAGATGAGCTGCGGGTCCGTCGGCAAAGGTGGCATCCATGGTGGCGACCTTGAGGGGTGTGTCCTTTCCGCTCATCGACATATTTCCTTCCACACCGCTTGGGGAATACCTCAGATCGATGTTTACAGGCCCCTGGCTGATCTTTCTGTCGCTTTGTGACAGACTGCCCTTGGCGAAACTTCCTTCTTCCTTGATGGCCCCCATGGGCGTCTCCGTGACGCTGCTGACTTTCCACGCTCCTCCTTCCTCACTGATGGTTATTTTTTCCTTGAACTCCATTTTCTGTCCCATCACGTCCACGTCCACCTTGTAGTTGTAGCTGCCGGGTCTGAGGTCTCTGGCTGCCATGGCCTTTTGCACCTGCGACAGGTCCGCTTTAACCGGCATTGTGACCGTTTTGACATCCACGGTGATTTCCTTCAATCTTTCTGCCACTTCGGGCTTCATATCCTCCTGATATCTTCCACCCAGATGTTTGGCCAGGAATTTTTCGGCGGCGGCGATAAAGGCCATGTTGTTGACGGGGCGCTGGAAACCGTGGCCTTCATCCGGTGCGCAGATGTATTCCACGGCGAGGTTCTTGTCCCTCATGGCTATGACGATCTGATCGGACTCTGCCTTTTTGACGCGCGGGTCATTGGCTCCCTGCACAACGAGCAGGGGCACGCGGATCTTATCTACGGAATGAAGCGGAGATTGTCTCTTGAGCTGGGCTTCGCCCTCAGGCGTGGTAGGGTCTCCCATTCTCTCGTGAAAGATCTTGCGTCCTGCCTCCCAATAGGGCGGGATGGACTGAAGCAGCGTGATGAGGCTGGAGGGACCTACGATCGATACACCGCAGGTATATACATCCTGCGTAAAGGTAAGGCCGGCGAGGGTGGCGTATCCTCCATAGGAGCCGCCCATGATGCCCACGCGCTTGGGGTCCACGATTCCCTTTTTGATCAGGTGCTTGACGCCCCAGGTGATGTCGTCCTGCATCTTGTCTCCCCACTGCTTGTTTCCGGCATCTATGAATTTCTTACCATAGCCGGTGGAGCTTCTGAAGTTGGGTTGCAAAACGGCATACCCGCGGTTTGCCCAGAGTTGTGCGTAGGGATGAAAGCCCCAGGAGTCGCGCGCCCAGGGACCTCCATGCACAAATACCAGGAGCGGAAGATTTTTCTCGGGAAGACCTTTGGGCAGGGTCAGGTAGGCCGGGATCTCGAGGCCATCCGATGATTTGTAGCGGATCGCCATCATGGGAGCCAGATCTCCGGTCGGCATCTTGGGCCTGGGCTTGTACAGGAAGGTCGTCTTTTTGGACATGCGCTCGTAGAGGTACTTGGTGCCGGGGTCCGTATCGGAGTACACAGACAAAAGCCAGGTGTTCTCATCCTTGGTGCTGTTGTCAAATCCGATCTCCATGCCCTTGAATTGTTTTTGGAGGGCCTTGTATTCTTCTTCATAGCGGGCATCTTTCCAATAGATCCTCTGCTTGTCGTCCTGGTACACTGTGGCGATCATCTTGTTGGTCAGGTCAGAGAACAAGGCTCCTCCGAAATCCACTTTTTTCTCGGGATCGGATTCCACAAGCACTTCTTCTTTGGTGTTGATGTTGAAGAGGACCAATCGGGTCAGATCAGATCCCACGTTGGTCTCCATATAGACCTGCTGGCCGTTTTCGTGAAAGTTTACGGGGCTGAAGCTTTCGAGCACGCCGCAGGAATAGATCTTGTTAAAACCACCGGTTTCCACCTTGAGCAGTTCGGTGGATCCGTCGGGATTGGACCTCATGGCCAGCCTTAGTTTGTCCTTGCGGTCAAAGATCCAACCCACCATTCTTTCGTCGTTCTGACGGAGCATTTTGCGTTCGCCCGTGGAAATTCTCACTTCATACAGGTCGTGCCAGGAGGCATCGCGGTCGTTGATGCCCACGTAGATGAGATCGGGATTGGACTTGGGTACATGGTAGATCATGGCCCTCACATTGTCCATATCCGTCAGGTTTCGGGCCGCAGGTACGGAGGCCCCCTCTCCGGGTTTTTCAGACGGATTTACGGCATATACGTGGTAATTTTCATTGCCGCCCTTGTCCTGTACATAAAGCAGGTACTTGCTGTCCCTGGACCAGAAGTAAGAGCTGATGGGGCGCTTGGTATCCGCCGTGACTGGAATGGCAGCGTCAAAAGGCTGGTTGATTTTTTTGACCCAGATGTTGCGGGTGCCGTTGTAGGGCTTGATGAAACTCATGAACTTTCCGTTGGGGGAAAGCTGTGCTCCGGAAATTTCGGGATCGCCAAAAAATATTTCGCGATCGATCAGAGGCGGCTGTCCGCCTTTCTTTTGAGCCGATAAGGTCACGCCGGACATGCCTATGGCCAAAATCAATAAAATCATTTTCATAAAGGTTTGAATTTTGTGCGGCCAAAGATAGACATTATTCAGAAGCCCTTGCGGATCTAAGACGAAGCCCCTTAAATCCAGGACGAAACACGCGATCCGCAGGACCAAACAAACCGGTCAGTCCGATAGATCACGGGATTAGTTCCTACGCCCGGATCAGGAATTTTTAAGGGGACAAATGGCAGGCTATCGTTTTACAATTTTGTAAAAGGTCTTTTTCATCCCGGACCTGGCCAGGATGTTCTCACAGTGGACACTATAGCTGTCTTATGGCATGGACGGGCTTACGGAAGGTATAGAAAAAATTGAATGGGATCTGATCCGGCGCCCGGCTCAACGAGTAGCAGGAATGTTCCGGTACAACAGGTTTGGATAGCCTTTCCATGAGTCGAATGATGGATCGGACGGCCGCTCAGATCGTAAAGGCTCCAGGTGCATCCCGGATGCAGATCCAATTTGCGTTGGAGTGCTTCCGCACCCAGCAGAAACTCTGTGGATTTTTGCTTTCCCAACGACAGATCTGAACTGCCCGAAACAACCTTCTTTTCGTAGCATCCGATATCATAACCCTTGCCCTGGGGTCTCGAAAGTCCGCTGAGGTCATCCAGGATCAGGCCCGATACGCCGGCGCTGCCTGCATCCATCAAGGTTGAATTTTCTGCAGGCCTGAAGTCGTTTGAGCTGAAATTGATAAAAACAGAATTCAGATTTTCCGCGGCTTTGAGAGAATGCTGATCGTAACCCAGAGACTGCCAGAAGGCCAGTGATTTGCTGCAGCCGTCGTCGATCTCGCAAAATTTATCGGACACGTAATTGTAATCACTGCTGATGTTTTTTTGAATGTAGGAGTTCTTTTGCAGGGCGATGGCACCTTTCCAGGCGTGACGGTTTATGATCACATTGTTGAGGACGCTGATCCTTTCTGCATCGTCCAGAATGTGTATGCCCCAGCGGCCATCCGCCGGGACGACGATGGTGTTGTGGTAGACCATCACGTCGCTGCATCCTTTGGATGCATCTCCGTGAAACAAAGTGATACCGGAAGCTTCGTGGTTGTTGTAGATCAGGTTGTTGGCCACCAGGGCCCTGCTCAGTCCCTGAAGATTCAGCCCGGCACCGCGCTTGTTTTCAAAAACGATGTTGTGGGTGATGACCGCATCTTCGCTATAGCCGGGAGCACCGCTGCTCAGGTCCGGGTTGAATTGGATTCCACTGGCCTTATTGAAGGAACATGAATTGTACCGGACCACAGCACGATCGCTTCCTTTATCTCTTCGATGCAAAGCGAGATCGAG
>CAYXKO010000025.1:0-14606 GCA_964465435.1 uncultured Saprospiraceae bacterium
CCGCAAGTCAAATCAGTCCGGACTCTTTTTGGATCAGGGCCTTTATAAGCGGGAAGTCACAAAAACCGGTACCCAATTGGTGCCTGTGGAGTCATTTAACCTGGCCAAAGGAGATCGACTGGTATCGAGATGTATTATCAAATCGGATCGTCCCATGGAGTATTTGCATCTCAAAATTATGAGAGCTGCCGGATTGGAATTGATCGAGCAGACCTCCGGATATGAATGGAGTGGGGGGATGGGCTATTATAAGTCACCGGGAGACCTGGCCACAGATATTTACATTCCTTATCTGCCTGTAGGTACTTTTGTTTTGGAATATGACCTGAGGTGTGCTTTTGGCGGTCATTTTTCGCAGGGTGTTCCCAGTATTCAATGCATGTACGCTCCTGAATTTTCAGCTTTGGGTTCTGGGCAAAGGATCGTTATACATTGATCTTAATGGAGTATCCACGATTTTCTGTTTAGAAAACCGCGAATCTGCCAGATTGATTGTAACGTTTTGTTTGTCAGTGTGATAAACGTATTTATTTCTTTTGCTTATTTAGTGGTGTAAGCTGCCATACATTTGGCCGGTGTATTCGTTATTGTCTTAACTTTGCACTTCTAAACAGTAGTTAGGTCAAATGAATCAATTTTATGTTTTCCTGGTTGCTTTATTGGGGCCGGTTTTAGTGTTTTCCCAAAAAGGGGATATCCGAGGGAATGTTTATGATAAAGCGACCGGAGAGCCTGTTGAATTTGCCTCCGTATTTTTGGAAGGCACCCGATATGGCACCACCACCGATAAACTGGGTTTCTACGCACTTGCCTCCATTCCAGCAGGTGAGTATACCCTCTGTGTCAGTTTTATTGGATACGATACCGTCAAATTTAAATTATCACTTCGCAATGGCCAGATTGTCAATAAACAATTCAGTCTGAGCGAATCCTCTGTCAGCCTGGAGGAGGTCAGCATAGTGGGTAAAAAGGAAGCTGCAAGAACGGAGGTCAGAATCTCATCGATCTCAATTTCACCTAAGGAAATCAAGTCGCTACCCTCAACGGGGGGTGAAGCGGATATCGCCCAGTACCTTCAAATCATTCCGGGAGTTATTTCAACCGGAGACCAGGGAGGACAGATTTACATAAGAGGAGGTTCTCCGGTCCAAAACAAGATTTTGCTGGATGGTATGACTGTCTTTAATCCGTTCCATTCCATTGGGATATTTTCTGTTTTTGAGACCGAAATCATTCGTTCGGTGGATGTTTTGACAGGAGGGTTTGGTGCGGAATATGGCGGCCGTATTTCAGCCATTGTGGATATGAAAACCCGGGAAGGGAACAAGAAGAGGCTGTCCGGCCTCGCCAGTGCAAGCCCTTTCATGAGTAAACTGCTTATTGAAGGCCCTATTTCAAAATACCGCGAGGACAAATCAGGCAGCACCTCGTTTTTGTTGACAGGCAAAAGGTCCTACATTGACCAAACCGCGCCCTCTCTTTACAAATATGCATTGGATTCACTGACTGGCAATCTGCCCTTTAGCTTTACGGATGTATATGGAAAAATTTCAACGATCAGCGACAATGGCTCATTTTTGAATTTTTTCGGCTTCAATTTTAACGATTCGGTTAATTATACAGGCCTTGCCAGGCTGGGCTGGAACGCTTCCGGGGCCGGAGCAAACTTTAAGATTATTCCATCCACTTCATCCATTATCATCGGAGGCAATCTGGCTTACTCAGATTATAAAATTGGTCTTGATGAAGGACAGGATGCTCCCAGGGATAGTAGAATCAAAGGTGTCCAATCCAATATATTTTTTAGCTATTTTGGACGGAACAGTGAAATAAAGTATGGTGTCGAGTTTAATGCCTTTTCCACCAATTTTAAATTCACTAATTTTCTAAAAGTGCCCTTGACCTTTAATGTGAATAACACAGAGTTGGCCGGATATCTGAAATATAAATATACCACGCGCAAATTAGTATTGGATCCAAGCATTAGAATTCAATACTATGCATCCTTGCTTAAAACGACCATAGAGCCCAGGTTTGGTGCAAAATATAATGTGTCAGATAACTTCAGGTTAAAAGCAGCTGGCGGCCTGTATTCCCAGAATCTGATGAGCTCAGTGAGTGAAAGAGATATAGTAAATCTTTTTGTGGGCTTCATCACCAGTCCGGATCTGATTTACGGCAAACATATCGTGGGCGGTTTTGAGGTGGATCTCAACTCCTTTACGGAATTGAACATTGAAACCTATTACAAGGAATTTACCTCTTTGTACAACTTGAATAGGAACAAAAGAAAGACTTCTGACTCTGATTTTAGTGAAGAGACCGGAGAGGCCTATGGCGTTGACATTTTGCTAAAATCTTCCTTTGTGAATTGGAGGGTATGGCTGGCTTATTCACTGGGATACGTCAGGCGGGATGATGGTGTTCAGAGGTTTCCTGCGCTGTTTGACAGGAGACATAACCTGAATTTTGTCCTGGACTACCAGTTTGGAAGAGCTAAAAGCTGGGAGGCCGGCCTTCGTTGGAACCTGGGCTCTGGATTCGCGTTTACCAAAATTCAGGGCTTCATACCTGATAATTTTTTGGGCAATGGGCTTCAGACCAATTTTGGTCTGGATAATCCTGATATTGGGATTGTATATTCACAAAAAATAAATTCCGGCAGATTGCCTTACTATCACCGTTTAGATCTCTCTGTAAAAAAGAGAATAGATTTTACCAAACACCTCAATATGGAGGTAATTGCCAGCGTGACCAATGCATACAACAGGGAGAATATTTTCTATTTCAATGTAGTGGAGAACAGAAGGGTAAATCAATTGCCTATTCTTCCCTCTCTGTTGATTGCTCTTCATTTTTGATCTGAGCATTTCAACCTGATGTCCTGGATTTCAGAAGGAAAATAATTGGTGTTTGCTCCAAAGTGGTTACCCAGGTAATTTAGTATGTTGCAGATTTGAATTTCTGAGAGCTTGTCGAATGGTGGCATCTCGGATTTGAAATTATCTTCGGATTTAGTTTTTCGTCCTTTTATAATCAGGCAGACCATTTCTGAGCGGGAATAATCCCTGATTTTTTCGCCTGAAAGTGCGGGATATAAATTTACCAATCCCTCAAACTTCAATCCATGACAATTGGAGCAATGTGCTTCGTAAAGCTCTTTTCCTTCCTTGAAAGTTTCAGGAGAAAGAGTACAATTCGAGAAAAAGAAAAAGGAGAAACTAATTATGGTCCATTTCATTCAGGAGCTGTTGCACGTCATTCATAAATCTGTCAATATCCTTGTCATCTGTGCCAAGTCCATATGACCTGAGCTGTCTGTTTTTATCTGCCAGCAATATCCAGCCGGTGTGGTTGATTCCGCCCGGCGCATCCGGATCATCCACTGCCATGCTCATGTATTGGTTTACCAGACTTCTGATGTCATCAGGCTGTCTGCCCTGGAGGATATGAAAATCCGGATTTTCAATTCCCAGTTTATTGCGGTAGTCCTTGATCCTTGGGATTGAGTCTTTTCTGAAGTCCAGGCTAAAGCAGAGATAAATCAATCTTTTGTCATTTCTGAATTTTTCTTCGATTCTGATCATGCTGCGCATGACCTTGGGGCAGATGGTCGGGCAGCTGGTAAAGAAAAATGCAGCTATGTGGGCTTTATCCTTAAGTTCTTCCTTGCCAATCAGTTGACTGTCCTGATTGAACAATTCAAATTCAGGAATCCTGGAAAAAATGGTATCGCCGTTCTCTACCGAATAGTTTCCCAGTATCGGCAGAGGCTTTTTGGTTTCACACGCAGTAATAACCAAAAGCATGATTGCCAGTCCAAAATAGTACTTTTTCATTTTTATTAGAACTTCGTTATGGCCGTATTGTTTGGGGTCGATCCATTTTGTAAAACGGATCGTCGGTCAGAAGATACCAGATATTTTGTTGTAATGTATTGTCTGATAGGCAATTGTTAAGATTTCTGGCGCCGTCAGTTTCTAAGTGAATTAACCCTCCGTGACAAAGCCAATAAAGGTCGGTAACTGCAGTTTTATGCTGAACGATCCTTATGCTTATTTTCTTGAGGTTATAAGCTTAAATAAGTACCGGGGGCGCGGAAATTAAAATCAGTTGTTTGCAGACTGATAAAGGAAATACATCAGTACCATCAAAAGCAGGGCAACGACGATTATAATGGTAAATATTTTCCTCTCTTCCTTTTTTTCTTCTTGTTTGCTGGGTTTGTGATGTTTTGACATATTCATTTAGATTGTAATGGTAAAAATAAATAAGAATCCATAAATACTAATGGGTTGTCACGGAAAATTATCCATATGCCCTCAAAAAATCGCTGACTCTCTCATCAGTCTGGATATCCCGCCAGCTTAATTTTTGCTTTAAATAGATGCCTTCGAGACTCCGGCACCGGCTCAGGGCTACATAAGCCTGACCAAACTCAAATGCACCTTTGCCAAGGTCAATACATACGCGATCAAATGTTTTTCCCTGACTTTTGTGTATGGTCATGGCCCAGGCCAGTTTGACCGGCAATTGTGTAAAGCTGCCAACAACCTCTGCGGTAATGGAATCATCCTGAAGTTTGTATTTGACCAGGTCCCAAACTGCAGGCTGGATTTCAATTGGGACCGGGTTTCCTTCAAGTCTTACCTGTATGCTTTCCTGCCCCAGCTCGGTGATTACCCCAAGGCTGCCATTGTGGTATTGTTTTTGGGGGTCGTTTTTTAAGGTCATGATTTGAGCGCCTTCTTTCAGGGTGAGGACTGGATCGGCAGGAGAGTGCGATGGGGCAAAAGATCCGGATACCTGGGCAGAATAGCTCTTTTGCGGAGTGTCGAGAAGCATCAAGGCTTTCATGTTTAGATCGTTGGCAGCCGCATTGGTGCTGGTCAGTGTAATGATGGGGTTTTCATCGTTGATGGGAATTGGAGAGAACCTTTCATTTATCTCCTCCAGGTCGCTCTCATCTGTTTCATTCAATCTGATGCGGTTTAGCAAGCGAACAAATTTCTGATCTCTTTGTCTGAAAACTTCGTTTAACTCGATCAGTTCGAAATTTGTCAACTCCTTCATTACTTTCGACGAAAAGAAATAAGGCGATTGATACTGTCTGGAGAAATACTCTTTTTCCTCGGCACTGCTCACCACCGGCGGGAGTTGGTACAGGTCTCCAATCCAAAGCATAGGTATTCCGCCAAAGGGCAAGGAAGACTTTTTGGATATCCGGAGCAAGCGATCTATATGATCGAGCATGTCTGCGCGAACCATGCTGATCTCGTCGATAATGATCATTTCAATCTTATCGGCTACTTTTTTGGCGAGCGGTCTGTAGTCTTTAGGGCTGATCCAGCCTGGAGGAAATCGGAAGAAGGAATGTATGGTTTGTCCGCCTATCAGCACACTCGCCACTCCGGTAGGGGCCAGGCAGACAATGTTTTTTCTGGAGGTTTTTCTGAATAATTTAAGAAGAGTCGATTTGCCGGTCCCGGCTTTACCGGTAAGAAATATGGTACCCTGATACATCTCCAGCCTGTCAAGAACATCCTGCTGTTCAGGGCTGAGTCTGAGAATTTCTTCCTGATTGGGGGGGGATTGATTATTGATGTTGATCATTATTACTGTACTTGGCGTACTAGGTATACAAGAACAGGAAAATGGTCACTATAGCCATAGTTGTATACATCTCCGGCAAATGTTCTCTTGGGGTGATCTTTGAAATGTCCATGTTTTTCCATCATAAAGTCCATTCTGTATACTTTATTTTTATGGTAGGTGTATTGATCCTGGTCCCGGTTTATGAAATGATGCGAGAGAATGATTTGGTCAAAAAGATTCCAGGTGTTATTGTGTGCTAGGGTCCCTTCGCCATCATTGAAATTTTTATAAAAGGGATTGAAGAAACACTTTTCCTTGACCTTTGAAATAGAACCACTGCTTGGCAGGACTTCCTCGACACTTTCGTTGTTGGGATTGTCATTGAGGTCACCCATGATGATAAAGGCAGTATTTGGATGTGCCAGACTGATCGAATCAGCCAATCGCTTGTTGGTTTTAGCGGCCTCAATTCTAAAGGGTCTGGTGGCCTCTATTCCTCCGCGCCTGGACGGCCAATGGTTTACAAAAACGCATAACGGTTGGTTACCCATTTTTCCCAGTACCATCAAAATTCCACGGGTATACTTGGTATTTCCCGATCGGTCTGTCAATGTAATGGGATACATGGTGCTGAAGCTGGGGTGGAAGACACCGGGTTTATAAATCAGGGCAAGATCTATTCCCCTTGGGTCAAAGGATTCGTGGTGGATGATCTCGTAGTTCATTGGCAGAAGCTCAGGTTGCCTGATCAGATCTTCAAGCACCCTTCTGTTTTCAACCTCACATACGCCCAGCATATCGGCCCCGTTTATTTTGTAATCAAGTCCAAATCCGGATATGACCTTTGAGAGTCTGGATAGTTTGTCCTCGTATTTTGCTTTATTCCAGGCTTTTGCGCCGGATGGGGTGAATTCCTCGTCTTGGGTAAGAGGATCGTCTTCCGTGTCAAATAAATTCTCGAGATTATAAAAGGACACGCATACCATTTTGGCTTTTCTGGGAGGCTGGCTTTGTGCGCAAACGGACATGGCCGTTGACACAAAAAGTGATCCCATGAGGATTTTTAGAAGCAAGCGTTGAGTCATGTGTGTCAAAAGGAGTATTTTTGAGTTACAAATCTAATTCATGCATTTTGTTGTGAGGTTGATATTTTTATTTGTTTTTCTATTGTCTTCTTTTTTATCCTATGGTCAAATACTTAAGGTTTTTATTTATGAATCTGATCGGTCAAAACCACTTCAGGGAGTCAAGGTTCATTTGAATGGTCAGGAAGCGGGCTTTTCTGATTTTGAAGGCATCTTGTCCATTCAGCTGGATTCTGTCGCTTCTGAGACAGACCTGGAATTTATAAAAGAAGGGTTTATTCCGTATCGTACCAGGCTTTTTGGCCGGAAAGCGCCTGAATTGCTGGAGGTCAAGCTAGGCAGGGAAGTAGGGGATTATGCGGAAATAGCCACCATTACCCTGGATGAAGGGGAAGGCAATGACAACCGTGACTCCGAAGTGTACAGTCTTCTTGCTGCTTCAAGAGATCCATTGCTCCAGGCCTCTGCATTTCAGTTTGGCATTTTCAGATTCAGAAACCGTGGGATCGATAACCAATACAATCAGTTGGGTTTTAATGGCTTTTTGTTGAATGATCTGGAAAACGGACTTCTGCCTTTTCTTATTTTCTCTGGTCAGAACCAAATTACCAGGTATTCGGAAAATAGAATGACCTACCAGGTTGCGGAGGAAGATTTTGGCGCTGCTGGTTTGAACCAATGGATACAATTTGATCCAAGGTCTTATAGAAAAGGGCTTCAGTTTAATTATGCGGTTTCGAATCGATCCTTTTCTAACAGGCTTGGATTGCAATTTGTAGGTCATAATGTCAAACATGGTACCAGCCTAATTGCCGGATTCAATAGAAGATGGGCAGAGCAGGGCATATATAGGGGAAGCTTTTACGACGCTTTTGGAGGGTATTTGGGTATAAGCAAAGCCATAACAGAAAAGTCAGGTCTGACCTTTCTTGCCATATGGTCTCCCGTGGTAAGAGGGCAAAACAGTCCCGGTGTGGCCGAAGTATATGAATTGAGCGGTGATCCCTTGTACAATGCATACTGGGGTTACCAAAGTGGCGAAATAAGAAATTCAAGAGTTGCCAATACATCTTTCCCGGCATTTTTTCTGAATTATAATTTTCAAGCCGGCCCGGGTTTTGCATTTCAATCAGGAATCATGTCAGTCCAGGGGAAAAGGTCGGATTCAAATCTGGATTGGTACAATGTTGCTGACCCCAGGCCGGACTACTACCAGAAGCTTCCTTCCTTTATTCAGGATTCCGGGGCCAGGGAAATCGTCAGGTCCCTTTGGTTTTCTGATGATAGGGTAAGACAAGTTAACTGGGAAAGATTTTACGACGTCAACCGAAGTAATTATACGACAATTTTAAATGCAAACGGCGGCTCAGGATCTGTTCAGGGTAACCGTTCCTTATACATTCTCTCCGACCGATTCAATAACCCAAGGGACTATGAAGGCTTTGTGCGGGTCAGATGGAGTTTCGGGCGAAACCTTTTGTATTCTGGATACCGTCTGGAATTCTCCCAAAAAGATAACTATTTGAGAGTGGCAGATCTGCTTGGAGGGGATTTTTACCTGGACAAGGAGAATTTCATCGATGATGAAAATTTGGCTGATCCGGATATCAGTAGCAAAAATAAACTGGTGAGGGAGGGCGACAAATATGGATACAACTACCAGGCCAGAATGATCAGAAACAGTCTTTTTGCGGTTTGGGAAAGACGCAGTCGTAAATGGGACCTCATGGCCGGATCCAAATTGGCTCTCAGGCACGACCAAAGGATTGGTTTTTTTGAGAACGCCATTTTTGAAGGTTCTCTGGGTAATTCCGAAATTCATGAAGGTTTGCAAATTCAACTGAAATCATCCGTCACTTATAAGATCAATGGGCGCAATTATCTGCGGGGTAGTTCTGCCTGGGAATCACTCCCGCCGGGCTTCGATCAAATCTTCATCCATCCTGCCTGGAGACCGGATGTATTGCCTTCCATTGCGAATACGAAAATATTTTTTTCTGATCTTTCCTATTACTACCGTAGCCCGTTGTGGAGATTCCAGTTTGGCCTGTTTTACGCTAAATTTTTTGATCAGATCAGGAAAAGGGATTTTTTTCTGGATGAGGAGCTTGTGCTGGATTCGGAAAACTCTCTGTCAACCGGTGGGCTGATCAATGGATTTTATACCGGTCTGGATCAGGAGCATGCCGGATTTGAGTTTTCCTCACAGATTGAATTGGGCAGGGGATTTGAATTTCTTGCCTCTGGTCAATTGGGAAGATATTTGTTTGCCAGCAGACCTGATTTTTATATTTTTGATCAGTTTGGTAAAGCATCAGTAGTTCAGAAAATTTACCTTCTTAATTTTTTTGTTCCCAATACTCCTCAGCATGCGCTGACAGGGGGATTGAAATTCAATTTTAAAAGAAATGGCTTTGCTCAGCTGAACTTATCCTATGTTGATAAAAATTACGTTGAACTTAATCCATTGCGAAGGACAGAATCAGCGGTGGCTGATATTGATAGAAACGATCCTGTATTCAGGCAATTTATTGATCAGGAAAAGCTGCCGGCCTACCTGGTTGTTGATGCCAATGTCTACAAGAGTTTCATTATTTACGGCAGATTCCTGGCGGTAAGCCTGTCTGTCAATAATTTGCTCAATAATACCAGCCTGAGATCAGGTGGTTTTGAGCAAAACAGATTAGACACGAAAACACTGGACCCGTCTCAATTCCCCAATAAATATTTCAATTTACAGGGCATTAATTTTTTCCTCAACTTGAATCTTTCACTTAACTGATATGCGCAATTTTAAAGTCAATTGTTTTTTGAATCATTTCGTAGTTAAATTCTTTTCTATTCTGCTGATGATATTTTCAATCTCATGTATCGACAGGGAATTTGATGAGCCGCCTGTTAAAGAACATGTCATTCCATTTACTGCAAACAGCAGTATTGCTTATTTGAAATCCCTTTACCAGACCGGTAAGTTTATCAATATTTCGGATGATTTGACCATAGTGGCCACTGTGATTGCTGACGATCGTTCGGGTAATTTTTATAAAACCCTCGTTGTTCAGGATAGTACTGCGGGTATTGAAATTAAGGTCAACAGAACTGGCCTGTATGCCACCTTTCCTGTGGGCTCACGGATAGGTATCAGGTGCAAGGGTTTGACCATTGGTGATTATGCAGGGTTGATTCAGATGGGACAGGGGACCTATCAGGATGGTGGCTTTACGAGGCTTTCAGGCATCGAGGATGTGGTATCTGATAAATACCTTTTTCCCGGACCCAGGGGGCAATATATCACACCATCTGTACGGACTATCAATTCACTTACTTCATTTGATCTGAGTACGCTCATACTTCTGCAAAATTTGGAGTTTGACAGGTCTTCAGTGGGTCAGGGATATGCAGATGCAATAGGTCAAAATTCAGTTAATCATACATTGATGGATTGCAATGACAATACCATATTATTGCGCACCAGTGGCTTTGCCGATTTTGCAGGAATAAGTGTCCCTGAGTTAAATGGGACTGTAGTTGCTGTTTTGGGTACGTTTAACAAGGATTTGCAACTATTTATCAGGGACACCTCTGATGTCAGAATGAATAATCCAATATGCAATGGAGGTGACCCGGGAATCGAGGATCGCACTGTTCTTGAGATCAGGCAGTTGTTTAAAGGGGTGAATACCACCGTTTCGGAGAATGTTCGGATCAGAGGAGTTGTAACTTCAGACAGGCAATTTGCCAACATTAACGGAAGGAATCTCTTTATCCAGGATAGTACTGCCGGAATATTGATCAGGTTTTCATCCAATCATACATTTAACCTGGGAGATAATTTGGAAATTAATCTCAGGGGAGTGGAGTTATCTGATTTTAACGGCTTACTTCAGGTTAACAATGTTTCAAATTCTAATGCCAAGGTTGTTACTACAGGGAACCCTGTGGTGCCGGAAGTAATAAAAATCGCTGATTTATTGAAGGATTTTGAAAAGTGGGAAAGCCGGCTGATTCAGATAAGATCCGCAAAACTTAGTAAATCTTCCGGCCAGTCCTATGATGGCAATGTCACAGTGACGGATGCGACCGGAAGCGTTACGTTGTTTACCACTTCTGTCGCAACTTTCGCAAATTCTGCTTTTCCGGCTGATTCAGTAAATATTACGGCTTTGGTATCCCAGTTTAATGCGCCTCAGATTCTCATTCGCAACACTACGGATGTTCAGCCGATTCAGGGTGGAGGTGGTCAGGGCGCAACACTAGTTTCTATCAGGGAGGTCAGAAACTTGTTCTCCGGCACTAAGTCTGAAATAAGTTCCGATTGGAAAATAAAAGGATCGGTAAGCTCTGACAGAAGCGGGGTAAATATTGTAGGACAGAATTTGTATATTCAGGATTCTACTGCGGCCATTTTGGTACGCTTTAACTCTAATCATTTGTTTGACCTGGGTGATGAACTGGAAATCGTAATTAAGGCGTCGGAGCTTTCCGAGTTCAACCAGTTGTTGCAACTTAACAATGTGGCCTTAACCAACGCAAAACTGATTCGCAAGAATGTATTTGTTACTCCTCGTGAATTTACCATCAAGCAAATTTTGGATAATGGGGAGGATCTGGAAGGGCAACTGGTGCTGATCAGGAATGTGGATTTGTCAAAATCATCTGGCTCAACCTATTCCGGCACCGTGATATTAAATGATGGTACCGGTGTGTTGGATCTTTTTACAAGATCTCAGGCTGTTTTTTCATCAAGCTCATTTCCTCTTAAGGCCTCAAGTATTGTCGGCAATATTTCGCAGTTTAACAACCGTCAGTTGATCTTGAGAAATGAAAGTGATGTGAAACCATGATAGACGATACGAAGTGAATGCTGAATTTTACCTTGAGGGTCTTGTGATTCAGTACAATGACCAGGTAATGAAGCCCGGAATAGACAGTGTCTTGCTGGGGTCTGTAGCATCTCGGTTCGCTTTCAGCAAAGCGATCGACCTGGGTTGTGGTTCAGGAATCTTGTCGTTGATGCTCTCCCGTTCCAACAAATCTTCCAATGTGACAGGTCTTGATGTGGATTCACATTGTATATCGGTGTGTATGGCAAATACTTCCGCAAACTCGGATCTTGGGCCCCTTGAGTTTATATGTTCTGATATGTTTGAATTTGGCTGGGACAGGTCCGGTACATATGATCTGGTGGTTTCTAATCCCCCTTATTTCATTGGTCAGCTCGACTCTTCAAACGCTTCCAGATCCTTGCAAAGACATTGGTCCATGGATCAACTGAAGAAATTTGCAGGCTTGTGTTCTTCACTGCTTGCCAGGGATGGTAGACTTGTGATTGTTCTTCCTGTTTACGCTGAGAAAACATGGACTATGGAATTTATGATGAAGGGGCTTTATCTTCAATCCGAGCTCAGGATCAGGCACCGGGCTTATAGTCCTTGTTCAGTTTCAATTTTGACTTACGGATTCACTTTGGATCGTTGCGTAATAGAGTATCTGGAATTATATGATGAGAATGATCAATACTCTAAAAAATATCTGGAGCTTTGCGGAAGTTTTATCAGGAAGGTTGATTTGAACCTCTGAATGTTTAGCGGTTTTTTTTGATGGATTTAAGGTATCTCTGCAGGTATTTTCCAATCAGATCATACTCGATGTTGATTAAGTCCCCAACCTGAATGAATTGAAAAGTGGTGTTCGAATAGGTGTGGGGTATGATGGAAACTTCAAAATATTTTTTCTTGAGATTTGAAATAGTAAGACTGACACCGTTCAGGCAAACGGATCCTTTTGGGATTAATAAGTTTGCATTTTTGGCCGGGTAACTGAAGCGATATGCCCAACTACCGTTTTTTTCCAGTATTTTGATGCATTCCACCGTTCCATCGATATGGCCTTGGACTAAATGCCCATGAAGCATGTCTGCAGCCCCCATCGCTTTTTCCAGATTGATTTTATCTCCCTTTTTGAGAATTCCTAAATTGGTCTTGCTTAGGGTTTCATCAATAACGGTTACCGTATAACTTTCAGCAGATACGGTGGTAACAGTCAGGCAAACCCCATTATGAGCTATGCTGTCATCCGGATTGGCTTCCCGGGCGATTTCTGATTCAATGGTCAGGATCAGATTGTCCTTGTTTTTTTTTACGCTTTGTATTTTGCCTATATGTTTGATTATTCCTGTAAACATATTATCTGTTCCTAATTATTTCTATGAATCCTTTTAAGTTGTTATTCAGATTCTGATTCTTTCCGGGAAACGGACTGATCCGGCAGGTATAAAAGTACACACCGTCTGATAGCTTTCGCCCTTGCTGATCATGGCCATCCCAGTTTATGTCGGGGTCTGTTGTCTGAAAAACGATCTCGCCCCAGCGATTTGTAACGGTGAAATCTATGGTTTTTATAAATCGGTTTATCCTGGGTTTGAAAACATCATTATGTCCGTCCTGATCGGGGGTAAAGGTATTTGGTAAAACATACTCGGGACAATAATCTATGCATACTATCGGGGCATTGTAGCATTCTTTTCCCGAGGTGTCAACCGAATTGATCTGATAACACAATGGTTCGTTAGTCTCGAAATGGTGTATGTAACTTATGACTTCGGGATTGTTGATCTCTTCAAGCAATTCCATTCTCCCTCCATTTAAACTATAGTAGATTCTATAGCCTGCCACATCAGCAATCTCGCAACTCAGATTAGGGTTATTCCATCTGAGAGTTATTTCATTCTTTTTCCCGTTTTCGTCGTTTTCGCAAGGACCTTCGGTTCTAAGATTTGGGCAGCATGGTGCTGAAGTGTCTTTCATGACCAGGCAAAACTCCTGAGAGTGATTGATTAATGGCTTTTCAAATTGATCATTTCCGTAGGAGCCCAAAGAGCGTATGATGTAACAATATTCATTTCCATAAATTACGTTTCTGTCAATAAAGTTCTTTATGGATGTATGGCCAATGCTGTCGTGTACCTGATTTCCCGCTAATTTCTTATAAATAATGTAATCGAAATTTGTCCATGGTGTTTTTTCATTCCAGCTAAGTTCCACAGCATTATTTCTGATTGTGGCGATCAAAAACACGGATTCTGCAGTGTCAGAGTTATTCTTATACCCGTCTGAAGAGAGAATGGAGATTTGGTAAGTAAAAAGAGAGGATAGTGTGTTAATAATGCTGTCTGTCAGAGTGGTGTCCTGAAAATTGGAAATGCTGTTGGTGCTGTAGTTGAATATCTCTGCAAAGGAGTTTTTGTCGATTGACCTCAGGATGCCAATTCTGTATGGAGGCTTATGAATGAGGGTGTCGTAGATGGTTAGGTCAGGTTTTGCCCATTTCAGTTTGATATGACCATTCGCTTCATCTGTTTTTGATACGTCGACATTTAATAGGATTGGTTTCTCATTGGATATGTATCCACAAATTTCTTCGCTTGCCAGAGAGGGCGTAAAATTAAAAGGGAATCCACTTGGACTTAATTTGCTGAATTCCCCCTGCACTCTGTAACAATAATTTATTCCAGCCTGGGCTGTGGAGTCCAGGTAGAAGTATGAATTGTTCTTGGTATTTTCTACCAGGTACGCGATCCTTTCATAGGCCGAGCTCTCCAGGCCTGGGTTGCAGATGTCATTGGTGATGATTTGACTTTGAGTCGATCTCCAAACGGAAAAGCCCCTGAATTCAGATTTTGGAATATCGCAAACATAGGGTTCGCTCCAGGTAAGCTCTATTCCATTGGACATTTGACGGGCATCCTGGATGATAGGGGCAGGGGCTGTTATCTTTATCCTGATAGCCATGATGCTCGAAAGGCCGGTTGTATCGTAAAAGTTGTCCGTTGCCAATATATACAAAGTGTAATACTCCTTTTGAACGTGGGTACAGTTTGTTTGCCAGTTGATATTTATGCGTACTGGCGGATCATTGAAACCTGAG
>CAYXKO010000026.1:0-14270 GCA_964465435.1 uncultured Saprospiraceae bacterium
CTGTCCCGGGAGTTTCCGGAAGGGGGCAGGGTGCTCTGCCTCATGCATGCCCGTAAAAACCAGTTTCTGGGCCAGCAATTTGACGCAGATGATAAAAAACCATGGGGTGGTCTGCGGGAGATGGGGCCGGAAGCGCCTGAGGATTGCCGGGATTCCGTCCTGACGATCGTCGATACGCCAGCAGAAAAGCCTTTGCCTCAGGGATTGGATGGAACGGTCCGGATCGTGCAGAAAAAAGCCTCGGACCAGACTAGCCCTGCCTGGAAGCGGTTCGCGGAATCTGAATTTGACGACCTGATCCAGGCCACACCCTTATATGTATATGACCCCCATATAACCAAGCCCAAGCCTAAATTCTATAACTGATTGAATTAAAAGAGAATCAAAGGTGTTCACCATATATATTAAATTGAAATATTTGCGATATCTTAAAATTATCGGTTGTCGTTTGGGCTTTTGGCACAGAACTTGTGATAGTGCTACTCGTTATTGCACATTTTTATCAAATTCTGTGACATGAAAAATAAAAGGAACGAAACGATTACGCTTAAGAGGGGAGGCAAGGAAATCCAGCTCGACTACGCAGATCTCAGAAAAGCCGTACTGGTGCTGAGGGCTGTAAACCACAAATTGCGCCAAAGGGTGATCGACCTCTTGGAAGAGCAGGACAAGCTCACCGTGACTGACATCTACATCAAGCTGAGGCTTGAGCAGTCTGTGGCTTCTCAACACCTGGCCATCCTGAGAAGGGCGGGCGTCGTCGCTACCGACCGTCAGGGGAAGTTCATCTACTATTCCCTGGACCGCGACCGTTTGAACCAGATCTCCAATCTGGTGGAAGACCTGGCAGGTTAACCATTTAAAGGGCCTGAATTTTCGGCCTTCTTCGTTGATTTTCGCGATATACTGCTTTTACTACCTTTAAATGACCACAAAACAAATAAAAAAAAATTTTAATATTTGTTTTGCAATTTCAGAATTGTTTGGATATTTGTGGTGTTAAGGTCAACTACGAAAATCAAAATAAGAAACTTCAATGAAGAAGACTAAGGTAACTTTTAATGCAGTTAAGCTCGACTATTCGTGCGAACTGATGAGGGCCCTGGCCCACCCCCTTCGCCTCCGAATTCTACAATTTATTGACAATCAAGGCGTAGTAAATGTGAACAAAATTTACAACGCACTGAAAATCGAGCAGTCCGTGACTTCTCAGCACCTAAGCGTGCTCAAACTTGCCGGAGTGGTGTTCACCGAGAAAAGCGGCAAGTACGTACACTGCAAGATCAATTACGATTGCGTGGATCGCGCTCAGGTGGCTGTCTCCAACTTCCTGGCCAACGGCAAAAAAACAGCCTAGCGACCAACTTCTACTAAAAATTTACTTTTGTTCATCAGCTTCCGGTACCTCAGTGTCGGGAGCTTGTTTTTTAGATCCTTCCGGTTCGGAAAACGGGCCCGTGAGGGATGCGGTTTTCAACCTCCCATAAAAGATCAGAAAAAGGCAGATCCCGCAAAATATGGATGAATCCGCCAGGTTGAAAACCGGCCTGAAGAACTCAAATTCCTCCCCACCCCATAGGGGTACCCAATCGGGAAAGTGTCCCTGGATCATCGGAAAATAAAACATGTCCACCACCTTGCCCATCAGCACAGGCGCATATCCCCCATCCGGCGGAAAAAGGGTTGCCACGCCACCATGGTAGGGTGAGTTTGAAAAAATGACCCCATAAAAGACGCTGTCGATGATGTTGCCCAGCGCCCCGGCCAAAATCATACTGAAGGCAATGATGATGCCCGGAATTTCCCGGGTCCGGACCAACCTCCACAGGATAAAGAACAGAAAAAATACCGCCACGATCCTGAAAAGGCTGAGCATCAGCTTTCCAAATGAATTGCCCAGGCTGATGCCAAAGGCCATCCCCTCGTTCTCCACAAAATGAATCCTGGCCCATTGCTGACCCAGAATGAGGTGTTCCTGCCCCTGGTACATGGTGGTTTTTACCCAAATCTTAAGCACCTGATCCAGGGTAAGGATCAATAACATGGTAGTTACAACCAGCAACCAATAGTTTCTTTGACTCATGATGCAGCAAAGGTAGAAATAACAGCTTCATAATGCCAAAACTTGGACAGGCATAAGTCCTTCCTTAACGCGATTATTCCGGCTCCATCCGGATGGACTTTTTCCGATTAACTTTAATTTTACACATTTTTATTTCTTTAATTTATAAAATCTTGTAATTTTGCATAAAAATATATTATGGAAATGAAGAATTTGATCCGGATTTTGCTTTACCTCCTTCTCGTACTCCTGGTGGTGGCCATATCCGTAGTAATGTATAAGAAATTCAAAGCACCGGAGGATGCAGAGCTGACTGCCGAAACAACCGACAGCCTCCTGGTGGATACCTCAAGCGTGGACAATATGGCCCTTACTGCGGAGGACAGCATTATTCTGGGTCTTACCGGCGAGCTTCCCCAGCAGGTGGGCGCTCCGGATAACGGCACCATTGACTACACGGGCACCCAGGCTGCACAGCCAGCCTCCCAACAGGTGCAAAATGAAAACGTGTCTCCCGTAGCCAAGCCGGTGGCAAACACCAGCTCCAGCACCACCGCGGAAACCAAAAAGGTGGAGAAAAAGCTTGAATCCGCAGAAAAGAAATCCACCAAAGCTGTTGCTTCCACAGAAGCGAAACCCGCAACCAGCAAATCGGGAAAATTCTATGTGGTGGTAGGTTCCTATATCGTGCCTTCCCATGCGGACAAGCAAGTCGCCAAGCTTAAGAAAATGGGTTACGGCTCAGCCACTTCCAAGGTCTTTGGAACAGATGAATACTATCGCGCCATTGCGGGACAATACGATAGCCGCCAGGCCGCAGAAAAAACGGTTAAAAACCTCAAAGCAAAAGGCATGGATGCCTTTATCAAAACGAACTAATCCTCTTTTCATAAAAAACATCGCAAAGGTGCGGACTTCCGGTCTGCACCTTTTTTTTTGCTATACTTGCAGCATTATGTGCGGAAGAGGCTCTCTCACCAGGGTTGAAAAGGAACTGGAACAGCGCTTTGGATCCGAATTTTACTCAGAGGATCTGGAACGCTACAATCCCCTGCCCAGCTTCAATATTGCTCCGACCCACCGGTTGCCCGTGATCCTCCAGGAAGACCCGGAGCACTTCAGGCCGGCGCAGTGGGGACTGATCCCATCCTGGGCCAAAGACGCTTCCATAGGATCCAAAATGATCAACGCAAGAATTGAGGGCCTCCTGGAAAAACCCTCTTTTAAAAACAGTTTTTTGCACCGTCGCTGCCTGGTGCCCATGGATGGTTTCTACGAATGGAAGCCGGGCAAGGGTAAAAGCAAAATTCCTTTCCGCATCGGCGTAAAAAATTTCGAGGTCTTTGCGCTGGCCGGTCTCTACGACCGCTGGAAAAATGAAAAGGGAGAAATCCTGATCAGTTTTACGGTCATCACGATCCCATCCAACCAATTTGTATCAGAATTTCACGATCGCATGCCGGTCATCCTTCTGAAGGAAGAGGAAAGAAACTGGATTGATCCGGGTGACCCAACTGCAGATGAACTGCTTGATCTGCTCAGACCCTATCCGGATGACGGGATGGAGGCATACCGGGTATCAGACCGCGTAAACTCCGTGCGCAACAACGACCCTGAGCTCATCGAAAAAACACAACCCCCGGAGGGCAGCCAGCTGTTCAGCTTTTGACCTCCCCGGAAATCGCCTTGGGAGGGCTCTCCCGGAAAAAGGAAAGCATCAGTTGTTCCGGTAAAAATGATTGGGTGTAAAAATTAGAGACCATGATGTCATGCCGGCTTACCGGATCAGGCTAAACTCTCCGCTTTTGCTAAAATCCCGGAGCCTGCCGGCCTCGTCGTAACCCCTGTATTGAAACAAATAAACATAAACGCCGGGCATGGCCCTTTCTCCGCCATATTCCCCGTTCCACTCCGGGTTTTCGCCCTCGCCGTACCAAAGCTGGTTGCCCCAGCGGTCAAAGATCCACATACGGGGCGCCAGGATATACTCGGCATAAGGACGAAAAAGATCATTGACTCCATCGCCATTGGGAGAAAAGGCGTTGGGAAAAAATACCCGTTCCGGGCATATCTCCTCGATCAGGATGCTATCCCGGGCAGTACAGCCATAGGTATTTTCCAGTTGCAGGACATACAGGCCTCCGGCTCGCACCTCATAATCCGATTCCATACTCCCATCCTGCCATAAAATGCGATATGTGCCCTCTGCTTTAAGCCGGATGGACTCGCCCCGGGACGGACAAAAAAATTGATCAGGACCCAGATCGGGGCTGGGATTTTCCACCAGTTGAATCCTGATCTCCGCCGGATAAGTCCGGCAGCCAAAGTAAGATCCGGTCACCTGATAAATTCCGCTTTGGGCCAGGCTGTCCGCATTCAGGGCGACAAATTGCAGGTCCGAACTGAATCCTGCAGGACCGGTCCACCGGTATTTGGCTTCTGTGGTATCAAATGCCCTGAGGCTTATGATGGTACCGAGACAAGCAAGGGTATCCGGATAGGCTGTCAGGGGTCGTCGCAAACTGATCAGCACCTCTTTTTCCGCAGAGTCCAGACTGTTGCGGCATAGGTCCTCCACGATGACCTTTACGCGATAGAGTCCTGTATTGGCGTATCTGTGGCGGAATTGGTGCAGGTCGCTGGTACTGCCATCCCCCAGGACCCATTTCACCCGGTATCTGCTCTCCGGCAATCCGGAATTGAAGCTCATGCTATCTCCCAGACAGGCGCCGTCTTCAGTCTGCACGCTGTTGATCTTGTAAAAATTGGCACCTCCTCCGTAGGCATAGGATTCTGCCTGACCATAGCCGTACGCGGAGGCGATCAGACCACATCCGCCTGAAATGAGGGTGTGTGCACCAGCCCCCAGCTCCAGGCTTACAAAGGCGTATTCACCCCCGGGGCCCAGCGACCTGAAGGATTGGCTGAAAGAGGCGATCGTCCTGCCATCCACGGTGATGCTTGCGGTGTCCCTGCTTCTGCACGCGATGTTGATAAAATTCCGGAGGATATTCTGAAAAGGACTGTTGAACAAGGTCACGGTGTCGCGCAATTGGGCGTTGCTGTTGAGCATCAGCATGGAGGGGTCGCCCAGGCCATTCAATCCGTTGCACAATCCGCCTACCAGAAAGTGAGCCACGTTGATGGGCTTATCGCTCAGGATCAGGGAGGGGTTGCGGTTCAGTCTAAACTCCCGCCATTGGCCTGCGGATAGCAGGAAGGTTTGATTGCCACCGGAATTTTGCCCTTCTACAGAGACCCTGGTGTTGTTTTCTGAGGCGATCACCCGGTAGATGTCCTCCGTCACCAGTGCGGAAGGCACGGCGATGAACTCCCGGCCCCAGGTCTCGACCGGGTACATTTGTTCCAGCAGGTTATCCCGGTTTCCACAGCCGTTGGGGACCTGCGTCCATCGGTTGCCACTGAATACGGCCACCGGTTTGTCTGAGAGGATATGGCTTCCGGTCAGGTCATCGCTGACCTGAGCCCCCTGAACCTGATAGGTTTCAGACCGGTTGAGCACTATCTGGAGGCTGCCTCCGGCTGGTATTCCACCCCGTGTATTGGCGCTGGGTCTGAATGTGATCCGGGTCTGATCCTCCATAGCGACTATTAAAAATTCGGAAGGATAGTGATCGTCTCGGTTTTCATATGCTGAGTAGCACATGGCATAATATTCCCTGCCCAGCGATCCGGCAGGAAGCACCAGTGCAGCATCAGACCGAAATTCATTGAACTGGTGTATGTACACGGAGCTGGGCTGATCGGACATCACGCGCACGGCAGCGCGCCGCACCTGCTCAGACCCTATGTTTTCGCATTCCGGAGGAAGGGATATCGTGGCGATGCCATTGGGGCTGACTGAAAAAGAGCTGGCCCAGCCACTCCCCGGAATGGATACGGTACCGCTAGCCCCGTACTTGGAGGTGATCATGCACATGCGCGAATTGCCCCGGTCGCGATGCTCCAGGAAGCTGAACCAAAACTCCGTACCCTCGTTGGACTGCGCCTGCAGGCAGATACCTCCTGACAGGATCAGCAAGAACATGCATAAGCAGGAGATCGCAACCGGCCTGTATTTCATCTGACTCAATTAACAAACGAAAAGTCCTGTTTCCTTATTGAGCCTCAATAAATGCAAATGCTGCCCCAAAAACAAAAGATATTTTACACTCATATCTAACTTCCAAAATGGCATCTGGCACCTATGAGAGACCCAAAATATTCTTTAAGTTATAAAATGTTAGTTATCAATTTATTATAATTTTAAGTGTTCCGATTTCCTTGCCATATTAGATTTTTTTCGGATTTCAATAAAAATTGGCAAGGTTTATGTATATAAAATAGCGTCAGAGCAATCTGATTAGTTATCCAAGAAATTGGAGACAACAATTTCTGAGATCGGTTCGCTGGGGGGTTTGAACCGATCTCTTTTTTTTTATAAAAGGCCAACGATCTTCAATTCATCATATTTTCTTCCCAAAGCAGATTTGTATTCGAAATATGACAATTGTTTTATAAATGAATACAAATTTTATTACTTCAATTTATACTTATACCCTAATTACAGTTTGAGTAAATAAACTTTTCCAACAATATGCAAAATTCAGGCATTCTACTTTCTTCTGACTGTGACCGGCTGACGGTCTCCGGACAAGGAACCATGAAGCGTCACAAATTCAATCCAAAAGGAGGGAATCGTCCTGACTGAGATAGCTAGTATGAGCTGTCTCGATGATCCGGTCTTTTGTTCTGATTCTTCTATAAGTTTACGCCTTCCTGTGCCCTCAATCTATAGGTAGTCCCATAATTTATTGGCGAACGCTTCCTCCGCCTTCGCAGTGTCCCGAGATGCACAACTATTGGCAGGGAGGAGTTGGTCGCCTACTTCTTAATCACTTCATCATCTTGGATGATCCGGTAACTTTCTTACCGAATTTTTAAACGTCAATAACGGGTAATGTCGATTTTAAGAATTGAAATCGGATTTTAGAGATAAAGCTAGTACTTAATAAATTTTGAGTAGTAAGATTTATGATCCTTGGTATGAAGTCTAATGATGTATGTCCCTGCAGTTAGTGCCTCTACAGATATGGATGTGTTGTTGCTATTAAATTTACCATGGATTAATGGATTTCCGGTAATATCCAATATTTCATAGAAGTGCTCATCGCCTAAATTCGATGAGATTTCCACAAAAACCGAGGATTTTGCCAATGTAGGAAAAATCTTAAAGTTTGTCTTTGCAGGATTACTCGAATTTACAATGGCTGATTTGGTTTTATATATCCCATCGTATTCCAACGACAGAAATGCGGTATTTTGTTGATTTAATGTAAAGCTAATAATTGCGGCGTACCGGTTTGAAGTATCTAAGTTAATACCGCTACTAATATTCGACCAATTTTTACCCAAATCCTCAGACATAAATACTCCCTCCAATGGAGCTAGTGCACACAAATTATTTTTTCCGATAAAAAAATTTGAATAAGCACTTAAGCTCGAACTTACGGGGTCAGGAATTTTATTAATTACACCCGTACTGTCCAAAATAAAACTTCCATAATCAGTGAGGTGTCTTCCATTAATAACCACTAATTGATTATCTGCAAATTGCAATGAATTTATCTTAAAATTCGCAAATCTTGTGTCTTTGACCCAGGATCTTCCCAGATCATATGATACAAATACATGACCTTCAGAAGAAGAATACCTAACCGGAAAACCATTATGGTCCACAGTTATTGAATTCGCATTTAGAAAGGGGGAGTTACTTTTTAAAACCAACTCCCAGGATTCACCACCATTTTGTGTTGAATAAAGATAATATTCCCTTGTAAAATCCGGAAAAATATAAAAGCTCTCCATGAATAAAATGGATTTGCTTGCTTGTTTAATATTTGAGATCTTTCCTTTTGTTACAAATTGAATGTCCCAGCTAATGCCTTCGTCTTTACTAACATAAACAAGACTATCCCAATTATACCAGGTGATAAGATCATCATTTTTATTAAAAATAATATTGTTTACATATTCGTCTTTATTCTTCAGAGGTCTCCATATATTTTCATCCCTGTAATAAATGTTACAAAAATCTCTTAGGGCATAAAGTCTTCCGGAGGGATGATGCTTAAGTTCAGAATAATGCCAATTAAACAATATTGGGTCAATAGATTTCCAACCGTTGGTATAATTGGAAATGTAGAATAACTTCTTGTCATCAAAACAATCAGAATAAACCTGACATAGCGCCGTGACTGAATCAATAATTTTAAGTTTAACTAAAGTACCTTCAGGAAAGTTTGTGTTGAAAATCCCGGACCTATTCCAGGAAATACCCATGTCTTCTGAGACATAAAAGGATTTACCAAGTTTTGCAATGAGGATTTTTTCCTCGATTGAACTGCCTATCCATTCGACAGGTGCGTCAAAACCCATTGATGAGTCGATTAAACATTTTTCAAATAGCCGGCCTCCATCCGAAATTTTATAAAGGCCTCGGGTAGTAGGAATAAATATTAGTCCATTACGAAAGATTTTTACTTTGGTCAGATCTGGATAAAAGTTGTTAACTTCTGCGACGGTTATATAGGATTTATCTTTAGTATTAAATTTATAAATTCCAAAGAATGAATTATAGTCAACTACAGCAAAATTAGAAGTATCGTTATAAGTGTAAATCTGTCTGATTAATCCATCTCTTTTAGGTACTGTAAATACCTCAACCCAGTCACTATAGCTCCATTTGGTTTTATATCTGAAAACTGAAGATAGCATATTGATATAAAACTCAGAATGGGTATTAAAACTTACTATACCAGGATAACAAAAGATATTCTTTGTTCCTGATTCAACATCAGGGACAAATTTATTTTCAGCATATCTTAATGGAAAATATGTACCTCCTTTTGCATATAAAACTAGCAAATGGTTGTTTGTATCCAATTGGAGTTTCAAATCATCCGTAGCTGGGACAAATGGTAAATCAGCAACTCTTGGAAGTTCAACAAGATCAATACGTGGACCTTTTATATTAAAGCTATAAATCTGGTCGTATCCTTTTATTAATAGATAGGCATTTCCAAAGCTGTCGATTTCAAAGTCTTCAGCAGAATAGTTTGATTCAGTGGTTAGTTTTTCCCAGACCTGTGATTGGCAAGGAAAAGATAAAATTTTAAATACTAATAAAGTTAGGAATAGTAGTCTCATATAGAAAGAATTACTATTGTATTAGTTTAGTCTTAATTTGACAGTCATTGATTAATTTTAAATTGTCAAAAATAATTAATTAGCAACTATTTTGTCAGAAATTGTAAATTGAAACAAAATTAATCAAAACTAAATTAGTATTAGTCCATTTAGCAGAAAAATTGGGAAACGTATCTTAAGCTGGTAAAATTCTGAGGTATTCCATGGATATTTTATATAAGATAAACAGATGAATCACACTAGAAGAGAATTGGCCTTAATGGAAGTCAGCCGAAGCAAGTCTGTGGTCAAGAAACTCCCGAAGAAGAAAACGCAGTTGAAGCAATTGCTTTTGAAATCCAACTTTTGGGCAGGTAATGGTTGCTAATGAACTTGTTAGGAGAGGAATATTTGTATCCCCTTGTTGAGTTCGTTGTGTTTGATTGAGGCACGATCTTAAAAAATTAATTTCTAGCTAATTCAAATCTTAAAAGAAATAATAAAAAAGGCCCTCCATATACCGGAGGGCCTTTCTATTTTCAGGAAGAAAAATTCTTACATCATTCCATCCATTCCTCCCGGATGGGCATGGGCATGTCCTTTGTCTTCCTTGGGTTTGTCGTTGATCACGCATTCGGTCATCAAGACCATACCTGCGATGGAAGCTGCATTTTCCAAAGCCACACGGGTCACCTTGGTCGGATCGATCACACCTGCTTTTTTGAGGTCTTCAAACTGGCCGGTGCGCGCGTTGTATCCATAGGCTCCTTTTTTAGCCTTGACGTGCATTGCTACCACAGAAGGCTCGTCACCCGCATTCTCTGCGATGACGCGAAGAGGAGCTTCCAATGCCTTGCGCACGATGTCCACACCAAATTTCTCGTCTTCGTTGACGATGTTTTTGATCTTCTCCAGGCAGTCGATGGATCTCACCAGGGCGACACCGCCACCGGGTACGATTCCTTCTTCGACAGCCGCACGGGTAGCATGCAGTGCATCATCCACTCTGTCTTTCTTTTCTTTCATTTCCACCTCAGTGGCAGCTCCTACATAAAGTACGGCTACACCACCTGCGAGTTTGGCCAGTCTCTCCTGCAATTTCTCGCGGTCGTAATCTGAAGTGGTGGTTTCGATCTGAGCCTTGATCTGATTGATGCGGGCATCGATGTTCTTCTTGGTGCCCTTGCCGTTTACTAAGGTCGTATTGTCCTTGTCCACCTCGATTTTCTCAGCCTGGCCCAACAGATCCAGGTCCGCGTTTTCGAGTTTGTATCCTTTTTCGTCGGAGATCACGGTACCGTTGGTCAGCACTGCGATGTCCTCCAACATGGCTTTTCTTCTGTCCCCAAAGCCGGGAGCCTTCACGGCCACCACCTTCAGGTTGGCGCGGAGCCTGTTTACCACCAATACTCCCAGAGCCTGGCTGTCCACGTCCTCGGCGATGATCAGAAGCGGGCGTCCGCTGGAAACCACCTTTTCGAGTACTGGCACGATCTCCTGCATGTTGGAGATCTTTTTATCGGTGATGAGGATGTACGGATTGTCGTACTCCGCGATCATCTTATCCGCATTGGTGATGAAGTAAGGGGAGAGGTATCCGCGATCAAATTGCATACCGATCACTTCCTTCACTTCGGTATTGGTGCCTTTGGCTTCCTCGACCGTAATGACGCCGTCCTTGGTCACGCGCTTCATTGCATCCGCGATCAGACCGCCGATCTCATCGTCGTTGTTGGCAGAAATGGATCCCACCTGCTTGATTTTGTTGAAATCGCTGCCTATTTGTTCGGATTGCTTCTTGAGATCTGCGGTGACTGCTGCCACTGCCTTGTCGATTCCTCTTTTGAGGTCCATCGGATTGGCACCTCCGGTCACGTATTTCAAACCGGCAGTCACCATCGATTGAGCCAGCACGGTGGCCGTGGTCGTTCCGTCTCCGGCGATGTCAGCGGTTTTGGAAGCTACCTCCTTGATCATCTGGGCGCCCATGTTCTCCACCGGATTTTCCAGCTCGACCTCCTTGGCCACGGTCACGCCGTCCTTGGTGATCTGGGGAGCCCCAAAGGATTTCTGGATGACCACGTTACGACCCTTCGGACCGAGGGTCACCTTCACTGCATTGGCAAGCTTGTCGATACCTTCTTTTAATTTCTCTCTAGCGTCGCTATTGAAACTGATGTCTTTAGCCATGATGTATTGTTTTTGAATTTTTTTAAAATGAATAAGTTGTGGTTCCTACAGTGTCCGGGCATTACTCGATAATCACCAGGATGTCGTCTTCGCGCATAATCAGGTAGTCGGTACCCTTGTAGTTAAACTCCTGACCGGCATACTTGCCATAAAGGACGATGTCGCCCTTGCTTACAGTCATCATGTTGCCGTCTTTTCCGGGTCCGACTGCCACCACTTCGCCACGCTGGGGTTTTTCCTTGGCGGTGTCAGGGATGATAATTCCTCCTTTGGTTTTCTCATCGGCCGGTGCCGGTTTGACAATTACTCGATCATTAATTGGTTTCATAAATAATCTGATTTTAAATTTTAGTAAATAGGATTTGTGAAAACTTGTGCGTTTCGCAGAGAAGACCATTAAAACTGTGCCAATCGGGGAAAGTTGCAATTTTGTCAGGAATTGGTGTTAATGAATCTTATATTCACATAATATTTACCAAATTGACACAAATGTTGACATGAAAAAGCGTCAGTTGGATCTAAAAATGTCATATTTTGAACGCAACTCCCCGGATTTTTGCAAAAAACAGTCAATTTTGACCGATCTGCATTTTTCAAATATGTAATCGCCCTGCCGGATTATCTTTGCGCAAATTTTATTATGCCAAAGGATCCTTCAATCCGTTCCGTGCTGATCATCGGCAGCGGACCCATCATCATCGGCCAGGCCTGTGAGTTTGACTATTCAGGCACCCAGGCCGCCCGCTCCCTGCGCGAAGAAGGGATTGAGGTCAGTCTGATCAACTCCAATCCTGCCACCATCATGACGGATCCGGTCACCGCAGACCACATCTACCTTTGGCCCCTGACCGTGGAGAGCATCGTCAAAATCCTGGAGGAGCGCAAGATAGACGCCGTCCTGCCTACCATGGGCGGCCAGACGGCACTCAACCTGGCCATTGAAGCCGACAAGCAAAACATCTGGAAGAAATACGGCGTGCGCATGATCGGGGTGGATGTGGATGCCATAGAGCTTACCGAGGACCGGGAAAAATTCAGGGCCCATATGGTTTCCATTGGCGTTGAGGTAGCCCCCTCGCAAATTGCCAATTCCTTTCTGGAGGGCAAGGAAGCCGCCCAACACATAGGATATCCACTCGTGATCCGACCTTCCTTTACCCTGGGAGGCTCAGGTGGCAGCTTTGTACATAAGGCCGATCAATTTGACGAAGCATTGCGCCGCGGTCTGGATGCCTCTCCAACCCATGAAGTCCTGGTCGAAAAGGCCGTCCTCGGATGGAAGGAATTTGAATTGGAACTCCTCCGCGATAAAAACGACAACGTGGTCATCATCTGTACGGTCGAAAACCTCGATCCCATGGGCATCCACACCGGTGATTCCATCACCGTGGCGCCGGCGATGACCCTGTCGGATACCGGATTTCAACTGATGCGCGATCAGGCCATCCTCATGATGCGCTCATTGGGCAATTTTTCCGGTGGATGCAATGTTCAGTTTGCCCAGGACCCTGCCACCGAAAAGATCATTGCCGTAGAGATCAATCCACGGGTAAGCCGCTCCTCTGCGCTCGCCTCCAAGGCTACGGGATACCCCATCGCCAAGATAGCAGCCAAACTGGCCCTCGGCTATACGCTCGACGAATTGCCCAATCAGATCACCGGCAATACCAGCGCCTTGTTTGAACCAAGCCTGGATTACGTGATCGTCAAAATGCCGCGCTGGAATTTTGAAAAGTTCTGGGGAGCAGACCATAAACTGGGACTCCAGATGAAATCGGTCGGCGAGGCCATGGCCATTGGAAGAAGCTTTACGGAAGCGCTCCAAAAGGCCTGTCAAAGCCAGGAAAACGATCGCCACGGGCTTGGTGCCGACAAAAAGGAATGGTACAACACCCAAGACATCCTCGAGCGCCTGGAACAGGCCAGCGACGACCGCATTTATCGCCTGAAAGATGCCCTGCGGCTGGGCGTGCCCGAGAAAACCGTGACCAAACTCACCGGCGTAGACCCCTGGTTTGTCCGCGAGATCAAAAAGCTGGTAGTGATGGAGGAAAGGCTGCTGAAATACAACCTGCCCGAAGACATCCCCCAGGATTTTTTCATGGAGCTGAAGAAGAACGGATATTCCGATTCTCAGATCGCCTGGATCCTCCGCGTGGATGAAAAAGACGTCACCAAATACAGAAACAAGCTAGGCATAAAAAGAGTGTACAAGACCGTGGACACCTGCGCCGCAGAATTCCCGGCAAAAACCCCTTACTTCTATTCTTCTTTCGATTCTGAAAACGAAAGCAAGTCCTCCACGGGCATCAGGAAGATCATGGTCCTGGGGTCCGGGCCCAACCGCATCGGCCAGGGCATTGAATTTGACTACTGCTGTGTGCACGGAGTGCTTGCCATCCGGGAGCTGGGGATGGAAGCCATAATGGTCAACTGCAATCCGGAAACCGTCTCCACGGATTTTGACATAGCAGACAAACTTTATTTTGAACCCATATACTGGGAACACATTGAAGAATTGCTGGACCACGAGAAACCAGATGGCGTCATTGTCCAGCTGGGGGGACAGACCGCGCTCAAACTCTCGGAAAAAATTCACAAAAAGGGCGTTCCCATCATTGGCACGTCCTATGACGATATGGACATCGCGGAGGATCGCGGCAGATTTTCCGATCTCCTCAAGGAGATGGAAATCCCCTATCCAAAATACGGCGTTGCCACCAATGCTGACGAGGCCCTTGAAGTGGCCCGGAAAATAGGTTATCCGGTGCTCGTCAGACCATCCTATGTGCTGGGAGGACAACGCATGCGCATCGTCATCAACGACGAG
>CAYXKO010000027.1:0-14116 GCA_964465435.1 uncultured Saprospiraceae bacterium
CATTACAACCAACTCAACCGCGAGTTTCTCCTCAATCCCAGAATGCGGGTGGAGCTGGTCCCCAAGGACCATCCGCAAAACCTCCGCTTTTGGGTATCCGGAGGGCTGTACCCCCAGGTAGCCTTTTACCGGGAGCTCAGGAGGCCGGACGGCAGCCTCAACCGATCGCTGCAGGCACAGAAATCCTGGCATCTGATCGCAGGATGGAAAAAGGATTTCCTGTGGAAAAAAGTAAGTCCCACCCGCTTCCGCTGGATCAGCGAGGTCTACTACAAGGGATTGCACGATATGGTCAGCTACAACCTGGACAATGTGCGCATCAGATATTCCGGGGAGAATGATTCCGAGGGCTATGCCCTGGGTTGGGACAACCGGATCCACGGCGAATTTGTTCCCGGCGTCGAGTCCTGGGTCAATTTGTCCCTGCTTCGGACCCGGGAAAAACTCTATGGCATCCGGCACCAATTGCCCGGACCTACCGCGGAGGAGTCAAAGGCTGTGGAGGACGTGCCCAGACCCACGGACCAGCTGATGTCGCTGAGTATGTTTTTCCAGGACTTTCTGCCGGGCAGGCCCAAGTTCAAAATGCACCTGCAGGGTACCGTTGCCAGCGGAATCCCCTATGGATTCAGAACCAACAACCTGGTGTACCGCAACATCTACCGCTTCAGGACCTATCACCGGGTCGACATGGGATTCTCCTACAGCATCTGGGAGCGGGGCCAGGACGCAAAACCCCAGCGCAGGACCATGCACTGGCTGAGCCATACGCGCAGGGTATGGATCAGCGCAGAAGTATTTAACCTGCTGAATACCAAAAACGAAGCCTCGGTGCGATGGATCAAGGCCTTCAACAACTACGAGTTTTCGCTGCCCAACTATCTGACCTCCCGTAGGGTCAACCTCAGGCTCCGGGTTGAATTTTAGACAATATTACAAAACATTGTCTATCAATATTTTAGGAAATATTGAACGAGAAATGAGCAGAATTATTCAAATTTTATTTCCTGAAACTCCTGATTGTCTTACCTTTGCACCCGCTTTAGCCCGTAGGGCCGGATTTCCGGGTGAACGGGCAGGTCGAATTAATCATCAATAAAAGCAAAAAGAAATGGCCGTAAAGATCAGATTACAGCGCAAAGGGCGCAAAAAGGCTCCCTACTACCACATCGTCGTAGCGGATGCAAGATCCCCCAGAGATGGAAAATTTATCGAAAGACTTGGTTTCTACAATCCTACCAGTGTTCCTGCAGCGATTGACATAGACCGCGACAAGGCTTTTGACTGGCTGATGAAGGGTGCCCAACCCACAGACACCGTAACCGCCATCCTCCGGTACAAGGGGATCCTTTACCGCAAGCACCTTGCAAGAGGTGTGGCAAAAGGCGCCCTCACTCAGGAGAAGGCAGACCAGATGTACCTGGACTGGGTGCAGCAGAAGGAAGGTCTCATCCTGAAGAAAGTAGAGGAAACCAAACAAAAACAGGAGGAGTTCCACAAATCCATCACCGCAGTGACCCGTGCTCCAAAGGTCAAGGAAGTGGCGGCTGAGGAAACGGCAGCTGAAAATGCAGAGGCTACGGCTTCTGAAGAAGAATCTGCTTCTGCTCCGGAAGAATCCACGGAAACCGAAACCAAGGCAGAGGAATAATCCTGCGTTCTTTTTAGTGCCTCCGGCGGAATCCCGATTCCTGCCCGGAAACAAAAGAAAGCACTACCCCGCTGCGTTGTATGCTGGCAAAATAAAAGCCTGAAAGGACAAAATTCTTTCAGGCATTATCTTTTAAAACAAAACAAAAACAGAAATGCAGGAACTCGAACTAGATTACAAGGAAAGGTTGCAGGCTGTGGCCGAAGTGATCCAGGGATCCGACGAGCTGGCCGTTTACCTTGAGGAAGAGACTCCGGAACTTTACAAGGCACTTCAGGAGGCTTACGAGCCCCTGATCGCAGAGATCTACGACGAGGTGGCCCAAAACCATCCTTTGCAACTGATCCCCCTTGAGACGATCCTGCTCAATCCTTTTTTCGAAGGCCTTTTTCTGCCCAGGATCCTGGGATACAGCGTACTCAGGGGCGAGCTCAACGAGCAGATAAAATATGCCCGTCCCCAGGAACACTTCAAGGAAGTGCTGGTGGCCATCGCCAACTCCGCAAACTTCGATGTGATCAAACAAAGAATCGGCCAGACCGTGCAGCTGGGATTTTCCCTCAGCAGTGACATCTGGATCGCCTCCCTGCTGGACCGCATTGAAAACAAAAAGGTAAAATCCTTCCTGCAAAGCATGATTATCGACCGATTCAGGGATGCCAAGGAAAGGGAATCTTTTTACCACCGCTACAAAAAACAATACTCACACTACAATTACCTGACCTGTGTCTTTCCGGCCACCACCGGAGAACTCAAGGTGGAATACGAAACACTGCGCGCCTTCCTGCTGAATAGAATGTCACAGGGCCTTGCACATGAAAATTATTCCGCCGAGATCCTGGAAATGCTGCAGCGCAAGGAGTTTTACCGCGAAACGGAATTCCTGGAACTGCTGTCCATCATTGCCAACTTTATCCCGCTGGGAGAAAAGGGAGATGCTATCCTGATGGGCGTGCTTAAGGATGTTCGCAGCGCCAGTTTCAACCATCTTTACTTCAATTTCCTCAAAAAGAGTTACAAGGAAGGAACACGTTTTGGCTCAAAAGCCGATCTCAGATTTTCCTCCCTGATCGACAAATCGGTCAGCGATGACCTCAGCCGGTATTACAAACTGCTGGAGACCATCCACGCCAAAGGCTTTGTACACGAAGATACCGTCGATGCGGTGGCTGCGTTTTACTCCCAGCACGAAGGAATGTCCGTCAACAACGAATGCCTTCGACTCAATCTGCTGCAACAGTTCAGGCATGTGATGGAAAACCTGACGGAGCCGGAATATCCCTCTTACTTTGAACTCAGCCGTACATTTGCCGTATACATGAACATTTTCGATCAGGCTGCCTTCAACCAGGAGCTTGAGAGCATGAGCATGGACTACATCAGGAAACTTCTGGCGTTTTACAAGGATAAGCGCAGCAAGGAGTACCAGGACGTCAAGAAATTTGTCAGCTCCGCATTTACCGAATACGAGTTCCTCACCGAGAAGGAGGTGATAGACCTGTTCAAGATCAAAAGGAAACCCAAGACAGAAGCCTGATCGTCTGCCGGACCTGAAACCCGGCACATTTAGGGCGTTTTCGCTTGTTCCGACTTTTGCATCAGGGCTTACATCAACAAAGCCAGTATTTTATCGTTATGAAGGTCATGAGATTCATTGTATTGCTCTGTTTGATCCTGCAGGTCCTCTCGATGCAGGCACAGGTTTCCGGGAGACTTTTCCATGGCGGAATCAAGGCCGGACTGAACCTCGCCCAGATCGACGGTGACGAGGTGCTCGGCTACGACAAATGGGCCTACCATGCGGGCCTGACAGGCGGCTTCAGCCTGGGAGGAATTCACGAAATCCAGCTGGAATTCCTGTACAGCCTGCGGGGTTCGCGCTACACCAGACTGGATACCGTTCCTGCCAAATTCAGCCTGCATTACCTGGAGATACCAATCATTTATTGCCTGAAGGACTGGTTGTCGGATGACGAAAAAAATCCTTATTACAAAGTACACTTTCAGGGCGGGCTTTCTTCGGGATTTTTGTTCAACTCTTCCTCCTACAACGGACAGGATGAAAACTTCAACCGCTTTGACCTGAGCTGGTTGCTGGGCGTGCAGTTTTTTCCCCGCAGGGACCTGGGCGCTTATTTCAGGTACACCTCATCCCTGACACCCCTGGACCGCTTTACAAAAAACGGCCGCGAAATCAGAATGATCAGTTATTTTTTATCTTTGGGGCTTAATTACAGATTCAACTAATCCCAACATGAAACACTTACTGATTGTCAGCCTCTTGTTAAGCCTCGTGTTTTCCTGCAAGGAAGCCGGAAAATCCGGAAAAGACTCCAAGTCCGTCAACAAGGCTGCTGACATTGCGCCCATCAATCCTGCAGAACTCACAGAGCTCAACAAAAGCTGCACCAGCATAGACGTGATCTCCCTGCGCAAGGAAGTCAACGCCAGCATGAGTTTTACAAATCCTGAGGCCATTCAGTACGTGATCTCTTTTATCAGCGATGAAAAGGCCCTGCTCACCGTTTGTCAGCCCGACGCGCACCTGGTATTCCAGAAAAACGGAGACATCACCCACGAAGCCGACATCTATTTCAGCGGAGAATGCAACGCCGTAGTCTGGGTGCAGGGTGGCAAGATCCTGAATGCAAACAAATTCAGTCCGGAAGGAGTGGACTTTTTCAAGAACTTCCTGAGGCCGCGCAATACCAGCATCCCGGCAGATACCGTTGTCCCTGCGGGTCAGCAGTAATTTTAACGCGTTTTCCCCTTCATTTTGCTTTTCTCCATTTTGCCATTCTGAATGAGGCAAATATGGGCCTGTTCGCAAGGTAATTCTCCTCTATTTCGTACCTGTAGGCCTCCCGTTCAAAAGAAATACTCCGGTAAGCAAGCTGCCAATTCCCGCCGCGCATAAGATGCCACAGGAATTCCATCAGATAGATCAGATAAAAAGGCAATACCAATAACTCGATCTGTTGTCTTAGGTGAATAACTTCATGACGGATCAGGACCCTGTCCTGTTTGCTGCCCTTGTTTCTGATAAAAATAAAGGGCCAGAGTGCAATGGCCTTGACCTGCCTCAGTCCCGGCAGTTTAAAAAACAAGGGAAAGCAAATGATCCTGCCGCTGTACACTTTATTGCTGATTTTCTTTCTGCGGCAAATCCGCATCGATGCGATCCATGGCCTTTTGTGTCTTCTCCCAGAATTCCGTAAAGAAAGGTTTCATTGCACTAAAAACCTCCTGGCTGATCTCCGGCATTTTTTGAAGCACCGTATAAGTATAGGACTCCTCCTTGGTCTCCGGACTGATGACCCGGATCTGATCCAGAAACCAGATGAGGGAACTAAAGATCACCAGGGTAACAAATCCGGCACTGGTACCTCCCGCGATCTGGTTGAACAGATTCAGGTGCACCGTTTCGAGGACCTTCTCAAGACCGTGGCCGATCATCCGGATGGCTATGAGGACGATCAGGAAGGTGATCGCAAAGCCCAATATGATCTGGATCCTGGGATCCACATCCAGTATTTTTTCGATCAGCGAAATGGTGACAAATGAGAATTTCAGGGTAGCCAGAATGGCCAGCAGTATGGACAATATCCCAAATACTGTCTTGATGATGCCCTTCGTATATCCCAGGTAGAAACTTGTTCCCACCAGGATCAGACAAATAATATCCAGAATCATGTTTATTCCTTTACTTACTAATACAGATCCGGAACACCGGACCCAATGCTTTTCATATAAAAGACAAAGTTAATATATAAGTTCCATTTTATGAGCATATTTAGCCCGTCTTTTCTCCATATTAGCAAGGCACCCGAAGAGCTGAATCCTTGCATGGTTGCCAGGGACAGGTCCTGCTTGGGAAAGCCTGTGAGGCGTAATCGCTTTATTATTTAGTTTTGCGCTTACATGAAAAGAAAACAACATTGCGATACCGGGGAAACCAGAGCACATCCACCGGCTGTGAATCCCAGGGAACCGTTCTGTCTTTTCATTTTACTCTTTTTGATGATTGGCCAGTTATCCTGTTACAAGACAGACACGCCTGTATTTCGTGCGTTCAATACGGGAACAAGGGATGAACTCAGCTGCATTTACTTTTGGGATGAGCAGAACGGCATGGTCGCCGGAGGAAAGACCTGGACGAGAGGAATGAGGCTGACCACTTCTGACGGAGGACTGAACTGGAAGCGGGACTCCCTGTACGATAAGCAAATTTTTTCGCTGACCCGCGGAAAGGATCAAAACGTGTACGGCGTGGGCATCGACAGGCAGATCTACCGGTTCAATCCCGGATCCACCGAGATAATCCGCTTTGGCGGTTATAAATTTTACCGGGGAGTCCTCGCCACAGATGCAGGCCAGTTGTGGATCGTGGGTGGCGAATCCTTTGGGACGGGTTACCTGGACCGTGCAGACCTGCAAAAAGGCAGCCTTGAAAACCGGATCACCATAGACCGGGAGCTCGATGCCATCTGTGCCCTGGACAGCAATCACTGGATCATCGCCGGTTTCGGCACCATCATGATCACAGCGGATGCAGGAGTCAACTGGGATACGCTGGTCGAACGCGACCACTGGAGGGACGTATGCAAAATTGCCAGAGGCAGCGCCATAGCCGTAGGCATCAGCGGCAACATCATGCGCACCCGTGATTACGGCCAAAACTGGACCACGGTCCGGAGGGGAGCCAATTTTCTCGGGCCGGGATTGCCCTTGCGCACCGTGGCATTTGCAAGCCCGACCCATGGAATTGCGGCCGGAGAAAACGGTGCGGTGCTCCGTACCCATGATGGCGGTGACAACTGGGTCAGACTCGAAGGACTCCCGGAGATCAATTACCTGGATATTCAGGTTCAGGGGGACCATTACTGGCTCTGCGGTTCTGATGGCACCGTCATCCGGGTGGAATAAGTCACCCGTATTCTTAAAAGCAAGGAAAAGATGTCACACGGTCTGCGGGTTTGACAGGCGGATTCAGGATTTAATTGCTGCAAATCCGTTTGATAAGTCTTCCCTTATCTCATTCGGTTGGGAAGCTTGTGGATCGCGAGCCGGAAAGCCGTCCTGAGGGTCCGATCTTTGGCTTGGTTTTTGTACCTTTGTCAGACGAAACACGTATTCAGATCAAATGATCCAGTCATTCTCAGAAAGCAAAAACGATGATCCGTTATTATGGAATCAAGGAAGGTCAATTCCACCAGCTCGACTTCCTGAGAGAAGCACACTGGATTCTCGTCAGTCCTCCCTGGCAGGAGGGTGAGATACAGGATCTCGCCGCTAAGCTGGACATCTCTGCAGACTACCTGACAGACCCGCTCGACATAGAAGAACGCGTACGTTACGAAAAATACGAAGAGGCACGGTCCATCATCATCCACACCCCGGTCGTCAACGAAACGGAAAAGGAAAATGACCCCATTTTCATCACCATTCCCCTGGGCATCATCCTGACACAGGGAAAGATCATCACGCTGTCTGCCTATGAAAATCCGGTCCTCGAGCGATTCGCAGACATGAAAATCAGGGGCTTCGATCCCAGAAACGAGAGATTGTTTGCACTTCAGATCTTCGAGCAGAACGTACTTCTTTTTCTGGAATACCTGAAAAAACTAAACCTGCGCCGAAGCCTCATCGAAGAAGAACTTTACAATTCGAGCCGCAGCGAAGAATTGAAGAACCTGCTCCGCATCGAGAAAAGCCTGGTGTATTTTGTAAACTCGCTCAATGCCAACGAACTCCTGAAGATCAAAATACGCCGCATAGACCTGTTGGGGATCAAGGACAACGAGGACCTCAACCTGTTCTTTGAAGACATCATCGTCGACAACAACCAGGCCAAGGAGGTGGCCCAACTGTACACCAACATCCTCAATGGCACAATGGAGGCCTATACCTCCATCATCTCCAACAACCTAAACAAGTTTGTAAACCGACTTACTGTCATCACCATCACCTTGCTCTTTCCGGCCCTGATCGCGGGTTTCTTCGGGATGAACGTTCCCCTGCCCTTCCGGATGGCTGATTCACAATGGTCCTTTTATCTCATCGTGCTGATCTCCATTGTATTCAGTCTTGGCCTGACCTGGTTCTTCAGGAAAAAGGACATGATCTGACCGGATCCTGTCCGAAGATGCATGCAGACACATGATACAGAGACATATGCATACAGGGCAGAGGAAGTGTCCAATAAACATTATTAAAAAATGTAATTTCTGATCCGGCGCTCCTGGTTTCACTAAACCGCTATCGCTCTATGACTTATTAAAGTTTTCCACAATATGTGGAAAAGTATTCAGCCTTCTTCCTGCATCGGGGTCTATCTTTGTTGTCAGATATAAGAATTAATTATAATATGTCAAAATGAAGCCTGAATGGCAAATTTTGATTCCTAAAAATTAATTTACATTCATGTACACATCAATAAAAAAAATATATATAATTTATCAATATATATCGGAAGCCTCGGATTACCTTTGTTGTCCCTTCGAGAAACCGACCCTGCACCAACCTTATAAATAGACCGCATGAACCAAAACAACGAACCCATTCTCCAGGAAAATCCCCACAGATTTGTCCTGTTCCCAATACAACACGATGATATTTGGAGATTTTATAAAAATTCAGAAGCATGTTTTTGGACTGCGGAAGAAATCGATCTTCAGGCTGATCTGACCGATTGGGAAAACAAGCTCACATCTGACGAAAAACATTTCATAAAACACGTTCTGGCCTTCTTTGCGGCCAGCGACGGAATCGTCAATGAGAACCTGGCTGAGAACATGGTCCGCATGGTTCAATACACCGAAGCCAAATTTTTCTATGGCTTCCAGATCATGATGGAAAACATCCACTCAGAGACTTACTCCCTGCTGATCGATACCTACATCAAGGACAACGAGGAAAAGAATTTTCTCTTTAATGCCATTGACAATCTACCCTGCGTCAGAAAGAAAGCTGACTGGGCTTTGCGCTGGATCAGCCAGGGCAGCTTCGTGGAACAGCTGATCGCCTTTGCTGCGGTGGAAGGAATTTTCTTCAGTGGTTCTTTTTGTTCCATATTCTGGTTGAAAAAGAGAGGCCTGATGCCCGGCTTGAGTTTTTCCAACGAACTCATCAGCCGCGACGAGGGCATGCATTGCGATTTTGCCTGTCTGCTCTACAACAAGCACATCGTTAACAAGCTGCCCAAGGATACCATACGCAACATTCTGGTGGAAGCCGTCGAAATCGAAAAGGAATTTGTCACCGATGCCATTCCCGTGGCGCTGATCGGAATGAATGCGGAACTCATGTGCCAATACATCGAATTCGTGGCCGACAGGTTGCTGGTGGCCCTGGGCAATGAGAAAGTTTATAACAGTGAAAATCCATTCCCTTGGATGGATTTGATTTCCATACAAGGCAAAACCAATTTCTTTGAAAAGAGGGTAGCCGATTATCAAAAGGCCGGAGTGACCGCCGGACATGAAAAAAAGGTATTTACAATCGACGAAGAATTCTGACCAGATTCTTTACAGTATGTTCTTTAAGTTTTCGTAACCCTTAACTCTTTTCATTACCATGCAAGTTATCAAGCGTAACAACAAGCGCGAAGACGTCAGTTTTGACAAAATCACGGCAAGGATCAAAAAACTTTGCTACGGTCTGAACCCCAACTTCGTCGATTCCATCGAGATCTCCAAAAAGGTCATCCAGGGACTCTTTGACGGGGTCAAGACCACGGAACTCGATAACCTGGCTGCGGAAACTGCGGCTTCGCTGGCAGCGGTTCATCCGGATTATGCCATCCTCGCTGCACGCATCGCCGTATCCAACCTCCATAAAAATTCAAACAAGTCCTTCAGCGAAACCATGGAGGCCTTGTACAACTACATCGATCCCAACACCAACCAAAAGGCCGGACTGATCAGCGACGATACCATAGAGGTCATCCGTCAAAACGCCGATAAACTGGATTCAGCCATTATTTACGATCGCGATTACAGTTTCGACTATTTTGGATTCAAGACCCTGGAGCGCTCTTACCTGTTGCGCATGGACAAGAAGGTGGTCGAAAGACCCCAACACCTTCTCATGCGCGCAGCAGTGGGCATTCATGGTCAAGATATTGACGCCGCCATCGAGACCTACCACCTCATGTCGGATAAGTGGTTTATTCATGCCACCCCCACCCTCTTCAATGCGGGTACGCCGAAGCCACAGCTTTCTTCCTGCTTTCTGCTGAGCATGACGGATGATTCGATCTCCGGAATTTTTGAAACCCTCAGCCGTTGCGCCAAGATTTCCCAGTCTGCAGGCGGTATCGGGCTGAGCATCCACAACGTGCGGGCAAAAGGTTCCTACATCAAAGGCACGGGGGGCACTTCCAACGGCATCATTCCGATGCTCAAGGTCTTCAACGACACCGCCCGCTACGTGGATCAGGGAGGTGGCAAAAGAAAGGGCGCCTTTGCCATTTATCTGGAGCCCTGGCATGCCGACATCGAAGACTTCCTGGAATTGAAGAAAAACCACGGCAAAGAGGAACTGCGCGCCCGCGACCTCTTTTATGCCCTTTGGATTCCGGACCTTTTCATGCAACGCGTCAAGGACGACGCCCAATGGTCCCTGTTCTGCCCCAACGAAGCGCCCGGTCTTTATGACACCTATGGCGGCGAATTCGAAGCGCTCTATCACAAATATGAGGCGGAGGGCAAGGCGCGTAAGGTTGTTCGCGCACAGGAACTTTGGTTTAACATCCTGGAAAGCCAGATTGAAACCGGTACCCCATATATCCTGTACAAGGATGCTGCCAACAAGAAATCCAATCAGAAGAACCTGGGTACCATCCGTTCTTCCAACCTCTGCACGGAGATCATCGAGTACACGGCACCGGATGAGGTCGCAGTCTGTAATCTGGCCAGTATCTCCCTGCCTAAGTTCGTGGAGAACAAAAACTTTGATTTTGGAAGACTGGAGGAGGTGACCCGCGTGATCACGCGCAATCTCAACAGGATCATCGATATCAACTACTACCCCATTCCCGAGGCCCGCAATTCCAACTTCAGACACCGTCCGATCGGAATCGGCGTACAGGGACTTGCAGACGCCTTCATTCTCATGAGGTTCCCCTTTGACTCAGAGGAAGCCAAGAAACTGAACAAGGAAATATTCGAGACCATCTATTACGCAGCGGTCAGCGAATCCTGCGAGCTGGCTGCCAAGCACGGAGCCTACGAATCCTTCCCGGGCAGTCCCATCAGTCAGGGAGAATTCCAGTTTGATCTCTGGGGCGTGGAGCCAACTCCGGGCCGTTACGACTGGGATGCACTCCGCAGAAAAATAAAAGATCACGGCATCCGCAACAGCCTTCTGCTGGCCCCCATGCCCACGGCATCCACTTCCCAGATCCTGGGTAACAACGAATGCTTTGAACCCTATACTTCCAATTTTTATACCCGCAGGACGCTATCCGGGGAATACATGGTGGTCAACAAGCACTTGCTGGAAGACCTGATCCGTCTGGGACTCTGGAATGCCGAAATGAAGGAGATGCTCATGGCCCACAATGGTTCCATCCAAAAGATCCAGGGCATACCTCAGGAACTTAAGGAACTCTACAAGACCGCCTGGGAGATCAGCCAGCGCGCCATCATTGACATGAGTGCCGACCGCGGAGCCTTTATTTGCCAAAGCCAAAGCCTCAACCTGTTCCTTGAAAACGCCACTTTCGGAAAACTGTCTTCCATGCACTTCCACGCATGGCAGCAGGGACTTAAGACCGGAATGTATTACCTCAGGACCAAGGCAGCCGTGGATCCGATCAAGTTTACGCTGAGTGAAAAACATCAAAAGAAGTTTGTCGATGAAACATCGTCCGAACAATCCGTGATGACCCTGCAGGAGCACAGCCCCTCCATGGAATACGATAAATCCACAGTGGGCGCTCTGCTGAATTCCGTACCCAGTCCTGTAGCCCAGGATCCTCCGGAAGGGCAGACCTGCACCATGGAAGATGGCTGTCTTTACTGCGGCAGCTGATTTCAAGACTTTTCAATCCAAAATACGATACAGAAAGGCGATCCCAACGGGTCGCCTTTTTTTGTGGCCGTGATGACACAGCTTGTGGTCTGATCCCCAATGGCCCGGGTATCCTGTGAGATTTCAGGAACCCTGCCATTCCGTTTATATTTCCGGGTGGATGCCGAAGACCTGACTGATCAGAAGTTTGAAAAGATCGGGTCTGCAACACCCGGTTACACAAGATATTGACCCTAAAGTTGTCTTGAGGAATTTAGACAAAGCGATAAGATTTTCTTGCGGGTACTTTTGTGGAATCAAGCCTAAAACATATCTTTGCCTCCCGCTTGGAGGAATGGCAGAGCGGTCGATCGCGGCGGTCTTGAAAACCGTTGACTGTAACAGGTCCGGGGGTTCGAATCCCTCTTCCTCCGCAAACAGATTACGGATCCGGAATGTGAACAGATCTGAGAATTGGACCTCCGGCAGGCCTTAAAGCAAGAGCCACGGGGAGACAAATCAGATCTGAAACCGGCAAAACCGTTAATCTGTCGTAATTTTGCGTATCAAAAAGTCCCTGATCAGGGGATTGCTACCTGGTGGTTGTAGCTCAGTTGGTTAGAGCATCGGATTGTGGTTCCGAGGGTCGCCGGTTCGAATCCGGTCATCCACCCTGCTTCCTGAAGCCTTTCCGTTCTGCGGAGGGGCTTTTTTTTGGTATCTATTTTACCAAATGACGCATTTTTCTGTCAGGAACCCTCCATTTGCCAAAGCTATGCGGATCAGGTACAAACCGGGCACCAATTCCTGACTGTGCCATCCGGATACATCTGCACCGGGCTTATCCTGGGTAATTACTCTGCCACCCAGATCGAAGAGTGAAACCTGGCTGATCCCTTCCCGGCATTCCGATAACCGGATCATCTTTCCGGTCACATGGATCCTGCAGTTGTGTTGATCTGATACATCCAAAGAGGACGTTCCGACATCCACCCTGACCTCCACGACCTCGCTGAGGCAAACCTGATCCGTTGGCCTGACTGCCCAGTCGTAAAAGGCATAGTAGTAGTTTTCGCCGTACTGGGACCTCGTAATCCTGCATATATCGGAAATATCCAGGGGATAGCGCACGCCGAGATCGCTGCGCTGCAACCTTGGGCTTACACTGCCCAGGTGAACCAGGTTGGAATCCCCAGAAGTCGTCAGATGATACAAGCTGTTTCCGCCGGGACACAAAAATCCAAGAAAGCAACGGTTTATTCCGGTCTCAAGCACTTGATCCCTTTGGGCCACAATTTTCAAATCCTTGTCGAGAAGCTGAAAGGTCCTTTTTCCCGGCCGGTCCGTGTAGACACTGATGCTGTCGAGGAACATCTCCTCAAAAACGCGGAATTCCATCCTCGGATTGAGTGAGGCCGCATGATAACCGGATCCCGTAAATTCCGGAAATGGCTTTCCTCCCTCAAGATGCCGGTAGGATTCCGCAAGGAAGGTCCTTGCATAAAATGACCTGCTTTTGTCCAGCCAGGGGATGATAAAGCTGTCTCCCTGATGGATGGATGTGGCTGCTTCCCTCTGGTCGTACCAAAGGGTATTGGGATCTGAAGACACCAGTCTTGCCATACCGGGTTCCGGTAAACTGACATCCGGTATAACAGGCAACACGGGATCATCCATCCTGGTGAATGACAGGGTATCCGTATGCCAGTCGGCACAGGCTCCCCGCACAATGGCTGAATAGGATCCGGATGTTAAAAGGGGTCTGTTTGCGCCCATCCATCCGTCAGACCAGCGCACAGAATCATAACCCGCCACGTTAAGAAAAACACCTTGATCCTGACAAACGATGAGCTCGTCCGCCTGGGAAAGCCGTGGAATTTCCCGGGGATTTACCCTCAGACTAAACAGGTCAGATACGCTGACACAATTGGAATCATTGCTGGTTTGATAATGGTACAGTCCTTCTTCCTTCACGAGTATTGATTCGGACTCGAGTCCGTTGCTCCATTTGATGAAATCATTGCCCGGTCCGGCCTGCAAGGTGATCTCCTCATCCTCGCAAATCACTTTGATACCGGAAGGCTGCAGTTCAGCTCTTGGTTTCATGCAGGTCCCTTCTGTAAGGAGGTAAAAGCGATCCGCAGGCACATCGAAATATCGGTCCGTGGTGCCTGATGGCCATTGGATGATGAGACTGTCGGCGATGGAATGAGCACCCATGCCAAAGTGCATTTTCCGGCTGTTCTGAATTCCATAGGAGTCACCGCTCAACAGTTCACGGAATTGCGCCTGACCTCCGGCCCACAGTTGGGCCAGCGCACCTATTCCTTCCGAGTTGGAAGAAAGACCTTTCAAGCCCAGTTCCAGCCAGTGGTTGCCCGCACCCTGGTTCAGCCAGATGCGATCGGGCCGGTTGGAAGGCAGGTTGATGAGGTAGGAATGGGAAGCAAG
>CAYXKO010000028.1:0-13816 GCA_964465435.1 uncultured Saprospiraceae bacterium
AAATTGTTCAAAATACGTGTGCGTCAGCTTGTTGGGGATGGCAATGAGATCCTTCTGTATGAAAGGGCTGAGGTTGTTGGCATTGATCCCCTGAAGACGCACAAGCTGTCCCCTGATGGAGATCCAGGCTGGCTTGTCGTTGATCGTGAATACTTGTGATTTGCTTACCAGGTGGATTGCATTCTGCCACCAAAGTCGCAGGTGGTATTCCAGTCCTGAATCCGTTTTCTTAAAAAGCAGTCTGGCTTCTGCATCGCAATCGGAATGCACCAGTTTTTTGGGTTCGAGGATTTCATTGCGTCTGGGTTCTGCGACGACAGGTATGTCATTTTTACGGACTGATTCCAGGATCTGATCCAGCTTTTGTTCCATCCAGCGGTTGAGCTGAGGACCCGTGGCCTCATCCTGGAGCAGGTTTTCCAGGGTTAATTTCTTCTTGCTGCGGTTAAACCTGCGGATGAGTTCGCCGGTCTCAAATTCCTTGCACTTTTCCACCAGGCCATTGATTTCAGCAGGATCCGCAAGGCTTTCGAAATCGTGCAAGGTTTGTTCGTTGCATTCCCTTTCAAAATAGCTGAGCCTGCCCATCGCATCCGTACGGACCACAATCATTCTGGGCTGCCAGATTCCGATGCGGGCATCCCGGCTCAGGTCCAGGGCAAGGACGAGTCCTGATGAGGATTCGGTCAAGGATTCGGATTTCCGCTTCTAAATAAAATTACTTGTAAGACCTGCTGGCGATCTTGACTTCTTCGTAAACCAGCGGTTCCTTGATGAGTTCAGGTTCCCGGTCGAGTTCGGGCCAGAGCCAGGCAGCCACATAGGAGAAGTTGGCATCGTCGCGCAGGGTCTCGCCTTCCTCGGTCTGATACTCCTCGCGGAAATGGCCTCCGCAAGATTCCTTGCGGTTGAGCGCATCGACGACCATCAGCTCGCCCAACTCCATAAAGTCTGCTACGCGCATGGCTTTTTCCAGCTCCGGATTAAACTCTTCCAGGCTTCCGGGTACAAAGACGTCAGACCAGAATTCCTTTCTGAGTTCGCGGATCATATCCCGGGCCTTCAGCAGTCCCTCTTCGTGTCGGGACATGCCGCAGTAATCCCACATGATCTTGCCGAGCCGGCGGTGGAAAGACTCGACAGACTGGTTTCCCCGAATGGTAAGCAATTTATCAAGTTGTCCGCGGATGCTGGCCTCGGCCTCGTCAAAGGCTTTGTCGGAAGTCTTGGTGGCCGGAGTACGGATCTCATTGGACAGGAAAACACCGATGGTGTAAGGAAGGACAAAATATCCATCTGCCAGGCCCTGCATAAGCGCAGAAGCACCCAGGCGGTTGGCCCCGTGGTCAGAGAAATTGGCCTCACCGGTGGCAAACAGGCCGGGAATGTTGGTCTGCAGGTTATAATCCACCCAAAGACCTCCCATGGTATAGTGGACAGCCGGATAGATTTTCATGGGATATACATAAGGATCCTCTCCTGTGATTTTTTCATACATCTCGAAGAGGTTACCGTATTTTTCAGAAACTACCTCCACGCCCAGTTTACGGACAGTATCCGCGTCGGGATTGTGAATACCGAGCACATTGGCCTTGGACTTGCCGTAGCGTTCTATGGCTGCTGAAAAATCCAGGAATACGGCCAGACCGGTCGGGCTCACGCCATGTCCCTTGTCGCATTCGACCTTTGCAGCACGGGATGCCACGTCGCGGGGCACCAGGTTTCCAAAAGCGGGGTATCTTCTTTCCAGGAAATAGTCTCGGTCCGATTCAGGGATGTCTGTGCCTTTCTTTTTGCCTTGCTGGATGGCAACGGCGTCTTCCTTTTTGGCGGGCACCCAGACGCGCCCGTCGTTGCGGAGAGACTCAGACATCAGGGTCAGCTTGGACTGATAGTCACCTGAAACAGGGATACAGGTGGGATGGATCTGGGTGAAACAGGGATTTGCCATAAGGGCTCCGCGTTTGACGGCCTTCCAGGCTGCGGTCACGTTGCATCCCATGGCATTGGTGGAGAGGTAAAAAACGTTTCCATATCCACCTGTGCCCAATACCACACAATGGGCTCCAAATCGCTCCAGCTTTCCAGTGAGCAGGTTGCGTGCGATGATGCCGCGTGCCTTGCCGTCGATCAGAACCACGTCGAGCATCTCATGGCGGTTGTACATTTTTACATTGCCCAGGGAGATCTGACGGCTCAACGCCTGATAGGCTCCGATGAGCAATTGCTGGCCGGTCTGTCCGCGTGCATAAAAGGTTCGGCTTACCTGCACACCCCCGAAAGAACGGTTTTCAAGCAGTCCGCCGTATTCGCGGGCAAAAGGCACTCCCTGTGCCACGGCCTGGTCGATGATGTTGGCACTTACCTCGGCAAGACGGTATACGTTGGCCTCGCGGGCACGGTAATCGCCTCCCTTGATGGTATCGTAAAAAAGACGGTAGACACTGTCTCCGTCGTTGGCGTAATTCTTGGCTGCGTTGATCCCTCCCTGTGCTGCAATGCTATGCGCCCTCCTCGGACTGTCGTGAAAAGTAAAGCAGGACACATGGTATCCGAGTTCGGCCAGGCTGGCGGCAGCAGCTGCGCCTGCCAGTCCGGAACCAACCACGATCACCTCGAGCTTCCTTTTGTTGGCAGGGGAAACCAGAGGCATTTTGGATTTATACCGGGTCCATTTTTCAGAAAGGGGACCTTCGGGGATATTGGAATTAATCTGGCTCATGTTCAGGTAACTGTTAGGAATTTAAAAACATGTAAATAGGGATGATGGCAAATCCTGCCGGTACCACGATGGAGTAAATCCATCCCAAAAACCTTATGGCAGGTGTATACTTGGGATGGCGAAGTCCCAGGGACTGGAAGGCAGACTGAAAACCATGCCACAGGTGGAAGGAAAGCACGAGCATGGAGATCACATAAAAAATCACGTAGTATACGTTGGCAAAAGCCTCTTTGACAGGCGTATAGAGATCCTTGTAATCAAGGTCCTTTCCCGGGTACTGGACCATGGGCACGTTGCCGGTCTTCATCTGAAACCAGAACTGCCACATATGGATGGCCAGGAAGATGAAGATGATGACCCCCAGGTGGGCCATATACCTGGAGAAAAAGCTGTCGCCCACATGAGTATTGACGGCGTAGCCCCGCCCCTTGGCCGCGCGATTTTTGCGGTAGAGGTAGAGACCTTGCACCGTGTGGATCAGAATGGTCGCATAAAGCAGATAGGAAACGGTCTTGATGAGCGGATTGTGCGTCATGAAATAAGTGTAGAGATTGAAGGACATGCCCCCGTCATCGCTAAGAAGCTGGAGATTCCCCAGGAGGTGCACGATGAGAAAAAGTATGAGGAAAAGCCCGGAAAGGCTCATGACGATCTTTTGGCCGATCGAGGATTTAAATAGAAAATGGGTCAACCAATTCATAATAGATTATTCTTGGATTGCGCAAAGGTAGCATTTGGAGTCATACAGCATAACAGGATTCAGGGATTGGCACTGTACCCAAGCTGATATAAAGAAAATGAATTGGAAGGCACATTGGTTTAGAATGGGAAACTAAATATTGCCAATAATTATAATTATAATATGTTATTTAAATAAATTTACGAATTTCAGTTAATAAAGCTGAATATCAAATAACATATGAAATATGTGATCACAACGGCTCAGGAAATGCTTAGCACGAGCATCCTCTATTTATTAAATCAACAGCTAAAAAACTGTCAAAGAGGCCAAGCTATCAACCAGCTGGATCTAAGCTAAAATTTGGGATCCGACATCCGGTTTGAAGACTACTTCATTTTGCATGCAACTTTAACGGCAAATGGTAAATTCAGGCATCGGGTGCTTGACTGTTTGCCAGACTAAATTTTTTGGACCTTTCTCCATAGAGATGGAATATTCCCGGCCTGAAAACCATCAAAATCCTGAAACGGTCCCTTATTTTACTTTCCTTTGCATTCACAAACATTCAGGATACCGTTGTCCAAACTAAAAACCATCTACGTATGCTCATCCTGCGGAGCTCAGTCTCCCAAATGGATGGGGCACTGCAGCACCTGCGGTGCCTGGAACAGCTATGTGGAAGAAACGGTCCTGAAGAAAGCCGGCAGCAGTCAGGAATCGGGCAGCTCGTGGAAGAAAAATTACAGCGGATCTCAAAGCCAGAAACCCATTCCCCTGGAGGAGGTGGAGGCCGGCATGGTCAGTCGCCATGATACGGGCGATGCGGAGCTCAACCGGGTGCTTGGAGGAGGATTGGTGAGGGGGTCTGTGACCCTTTTGGCAGGTCAGCCGGGTATCGGCAAATCCACCTTGCTGCTGCAAATGGCACTTTCCGCTCAATATGGTCCTGTATTGTATGTTTCCGGCGAAGAAAGCGAGGAACAGATCAAGCTTCGGGCAAACCGCCTGGGCAAACCCCAGCAAGGGGTTTATCTATATGCGGAAACGCGGGTGGATCAGATTCTTACTGAAACTGGCAGACTTAAGGCCGGGTTGCTGATCATCGATTCCATTCAAACGCTGCTCTCTGCTGAAGTGGATTCTTCTCCCGGCACCATTACCCAGATTCGCGAATGCACGGCTGAACTCATCCGCTTTGCCAAAGAGACGGGCATCCCGGTAGTCATCATCGGGCACATCACCAAAGAGGGCGACATTGCCGGACCCAAGATCCTCGAACACATGGTAGATACGGTCCTCCAGTTTGAAGGGGACCGCCATTATACTTTTCGCATACTGCGCACCCTCAAAAACAGGTTTGGTTCCACAGACGAGATGAGCATGTACCAGATGGAAGCGGACGGTCTTCATCCGGTGTCCAATCCATCAGAGATCTTGTTATCCAGACACAGTGAGCGACTGAGCGGCAGCGCGGTAGCCTGCACGGTGGAAGGCCTCAGGCCTCTGTTGATCGAGACCCAGGCTTTGGTAAGCCCTGCTGTTTATGGTACGCCACAAAGGGTGGCGACCGGATTTGACGGCAAAAGACTGGCCATGCTGCTTGCCGTGCTCGAGAAGCGTTGTGGATTTCAGCTTGGAATGATGGATGTGTTTCTCAATCTCGCAGGAGGAATCCGGATCAGCGATCCGGGCCTGGACCTGGCGGTGGTGGCATCCCTTATTTCTTCCCTGAAGGACCATCCACTGCACCGGCAAATCTGTTTTGCAGCCGAAGTGGGTCTTTCGGGCGAGGTGAGGGCCATTTCTCGAATAGACCTGCGCATCCAGGAGGCGGAACGCCTGGGATTTAAGGCGATCTGTATCTCGAGGTACAACGGGGACCCGGAACAGCTTCGCACGGGCAACATCCGCATCGTTCCTCTGGGAACCGTCAACGAATTGTACGAAAAGGTGTTTGAACAATAACCATCCAAAAAATGAGCGCTTATACCGTTGATCCCAAGCTTCGTTCGTGGATCCCCTATGCGGAGGACACGGATTTTCCGATACAAAACCTTCCTCTTGGCATCTTTTCCTTGGGGGACGGATCCGGCCGGGTAGGTTCTGTGATCGGTGATCAGATCATTGATCTTTACTGTCTGCCGGGACTGACAGAAGCAACCGGAATTCCAAAGTCCCTACTGGCGATGGATTCTCTCAATGCCCTGATCACATTGGGCAGGCCCGCTGCCAGGGCACTGCGCAAATATCTGGTTGAGGTTTTCTCAAATCAAAATCAAAACCGGGCCTCTTTTGTGCATTGCCTACTGCCTGTAGATCAGGTAAAATTGCATATGCCCGTACAATGCGGGGACTACACCGACTTCTACAGCAGCCGCGAACATGCCACCAACGTAGGGATGATGTTTCGCGATCCTGCCAATGCTCTTTTGCCCAACTGGCTGCACATTCCTGTTGGCTACCATGGACGTGCATCTTCCATTGTGGTCAGCGGCACACCGATACATCGTCCTTCCGGACAAATTCTGCCAAAAGACGGAGAACCCCCTGTCTTTTCCAAGAGCCGCCAGCTTGATTTTGAACTGGAAATGGCCTTTGTGATCGGTAAGGGAAACCAATTGGGGGAACCCATTGCCATAGAAAATACAGAAGACCACATCCACGGTCTGCTGTCGTTCAACGATTGGTCTGCGCGCGATATTCAAAAATGGGAATACGTGCCTCTGGGTCCCTTCCTGGGGAAAAATTTCGGATCGACCTGTTCTCCATGGCTGGTAGACCTGGATGCCCTTCAGCCTTTCCGCACCAAGGGTCCGGAACAAAAACCCGAACCCCTTGAATATCTGCGGCAATCCGGGGCACACAACTATGACATTCGACTCGAGGTGTTTCTCAATGGAAGCAGGATCTGCAGGTCCAATATGAAGTATCTCTACTGGAGCATGAATCAGCAGCTGGCCCATCACACCGTCAATGGCTGCAACATGAGGGTGGGCGACATCTGCGCTTCCGGCACCATTTCAGGTCCTGACTCTGATTCTTACGGTTCCATGCTGGAACTTGCCTGGAAAGGAACCAGGCCGCTACGCCTGAGCGACGGCTCCACGCGCGTATTCCTGGAAGATGGAGATCGTCTTGAAATAAGGGCCTATTGTGAAGGTCCGGGTTACAGGATCGGCTTTGGGCCCTGTGAGGGAGAAATCATAGGCTAGTCTCAAGCCATGACTTCATGATTCCCCAAGAAGAGGTTGGAAATCACCAATCCCTTTACTTTACGCTGAACAAAAAATCGCTCAAAGCATCATTGTGCCGCGGCATCCTGCCTGATGGAAAACCAGGTCCAACCGGCTGCCGCAAGGTCAACGATCCCAAATACAACCAGCATGGGATGGGCCAATTTCAGCACCACAAAAGCAGTGAATGCAATGAAAACAAATATTCTGGCATGGATTGTAAGTTGAATAAAAGTCTGATTTCCGGCTTCGCTCATCCGGAAATAATAATAACCAAGAGCCGCTGCAAGCGCTCCCGTCACTCGTATCCACACTTCATCAGTTTCAGGCATTCCTGTCAAACTGAGCAGTACATTTGGCACGAACAGCAAGAGGGTAGCCATTCCAAATAAGTAAAACGAGAACAAATAGACAGATCGGGCAGATTTTGACATAGAATGAGGTTTTTATTTTAACTCAGCAGTAAATCTTTATTTTCCATAAGACTTATAATATTAGGATTATTCATTGGCTTCATTAAGACCTAAATATTTTTAACCCCTGCGTCTCCAGGCCCGGTTTTCATTTCATGTGTAAGGTTTGTGCCGGCTGTCCCCGACAGTTGAAGTGATGTGTACCTATGTTAAGCCCTGTGATGAAGCGGATATGCATTGGTCATGGACTCGGAGAATTCTTTTCGATAAAAACTCATTGCCGGTGGAGGATGAAATTACTTTGTTTTGAATAAAAGCTGACTGGAAGGCGATGGCGATTGATCAATTGGAGATTGATCCGGCTTACAGCCTTGTACTTTGAGGGCTTTGCGGTTTTGGTTTATAAAATCATATGTCGTCAAGGGCACCCATTCCGGGATTCACTTTTCCCGATGCTGCAATGTTTCAGGGTTTACCATATTTCAGATGGTTCAATTGGTTCTTGCCTTTCCTGTACATCAAAACCTGAAACAGATCGTCGTATTGATCGTGGGGCAGCCAGGCTGTATCCCTGGAAACACCCAATCCATTCAAAATAAATGGCAGGTTGTTGCTGTGCCCGACTACCAGGACCCTGTCGCCGGCAGGATGAGCTTTTAGTTTTGCCAGGATCTCATTTTTTTCTGCAGATTTGTATTGGCTGACGGCAACATGAATCTTGTCTGACAGCGGCTGCGCAGTCTGTTCCGCGCGCCGGGTGTCGGATACGTAGATTGCATTTATCCCGGCATGTTCCAATGCTTTTGCCAGTTCCATTGCTCTTTTCATTCCGAGGTCATTCAGGCTATCCACGCCGGATGGTCGTTCTGCGTGCCGTACCAGGTAAAGGGTAACTACAGAGCCTGAATTTATGGCACAAGAAAAGCAGGTGGTCATAATGACTGAGACAAACACCCACATGTTGAAACTGCTTCTTGCTTTGATTAACATCGCTGCACTACTTCATCATCGCATCGGCGATGGCTTTTCTGAAATCGAAAAATACGTCCTGCAGATCGCTTTTTGCATCGGTCCCGTAATTGACCATAAAGGAGAGTGTCATGTCCTGATTGGGAAAGTAAAATGCATCCGCCGAATAACCCAGGTCCCGACCGCTATGGCCATAGGCAAACTCGTCCGGAGCCCGCTCCGTAAAGCTTTTCATGGCACCCAAGCCCAGGAGGCGGTCTTTGTCCTTTTCTTTTTGGCCAAAGCTCAGCATTAAATCCAGGGAGCTCTGACTGAGAACGCGCTTTTCCCTGAACAAATCCTCCACAAAGTCCAACAGGTCCAGCGCATTGCTGTAAAGTCCGCCGTAGCCATTGCCGCTGCCGGTGTTGTAATTGGTAAGATTGACCAGGGTCCCGTTGTTGTACAGGTCGAAGTATCCCTGTGCCACGGAATTGGAGGGTGGGATGTCGTGCCAGTAATAATAGGTTTTGTCCATCCCCAGGGGCTGGAGGATGCGCTCCCTTACAAGGTCCGCATGCTGCCTGCCGGTAGCTGCTTCGATGACCATGGCAACGAGGAGCGTATTGGTATTGGAATACTTGACCGAATCTCCGTGCGGGAAAACGGGATCATCCCCCCTTACGAATTCCAATAATTCTGTTTCCTCCCAGAACTTGTCGGGGTTGTTGAGTACCGCAAGATAAAACTCCTGGTCCACGATCAGGTCGGCTATTCCCGTACGGTGTCCCAGACAGGTACGCAAGGTAGCGTGATCCGCATTTTTGATGTTTTTCAGGGTTTTGGCACTGAGCCATTTTTTGATCGGGTCGTCAAGCCCAAGTTTACCCTCTTCAATCAGCATGAAGGTCAGGGTCCCCACCAGCATTTTGGTAATACTGGCAGATTTTGATATATGGCAGGGCAGAAAATCCACATCTTTTTCAATATCCGCCTTGCCGGATCCTCCCATCCACAATCCGTATTTATCTCTTATCGCAGCAGAGATTCCGGGAAGCCCCTTGCGGGTGAATTCGTCCAACACTGCCTGATATTCTGAAGCCTTCGGATGAATGGAGGAACTGTCACCCGGTGGCAGATTGCAGGCATCGGTGTGGGGTATCTTATCATCAGGATCACAGGATGTGATCATCAAAAAGCCAATAAGGAGGCCTATGAATTTAAATAATTGTTTCATGGCTTTCAGTTTTGCTTAAAAGATGGGACTGGGGTCGCCACTCCCAGATGAATCAAACTATAAGGCAAAAAAGTCACGTAGGACCTGACAAAAGGCGATTGTATCATAAACTGATAATCCAGGAAAACCCTGAACGGGCGACCGCTGCCGGCTCCAAAAGTATAGGAAGGGCTGATACCCAGGGACAGCATGGCCTGGGGCCGTCCCCATCGGCCTGTGCGCCTGTATTCGCCATCATCATCTTGTTTGAAAACCTGAAGAGCGGGTATGGCATGAAGATATCCGGCACCCAGTCTGGCCTCTATGGCAAACCTGTCCTTGTACAAGAACCTCCGGTAGGTGCCTTCACCATAAAGCTGGATGGCAGATTGGGAAAGGCGGTGATAAAAATATCCCAATCTTGCATTGACCAGCCATTGGTTGGCTGCATTGTGTTTCAGGGAAAATTCCGCTCCCGCGCAGATACCGGGATGGACCACGGAAGAGGACAAAAAAAGATCCCCTCCTCCGGGTAACATGGACGAGGCATTGAACACCGAAAGGCTCAACCAGGGCCTTGAATTTAATTTTTGGGCATTGGCAGGATCCACCCAAAAAAGACACAGGCCCGATATAAGCATAGATAATGCGATTTTCGACTTCACCATATTCATTTTAAAAAGCTTATATAAAAGATTGAGGGCCGGTTGGAATAAGTTGCTTTCAGGCTTTTCTTCACACCGCCCGCAAGGAGTCCACCCACAAATATAAACCTGGGGTTGATTCATCTTGTAAAGATTTTCCTTGTTTCCCCGTCCCGAAATAAGTTGGATCCGACCTTGGGATATTTATGGGTTTCAGGGTGGGCGGGCTTGATTTTCTGTGCCAATCTCTTTGTGAATCAGACAGAAACAGCTTACCTTTGCAGGGCTTTTTGGAAATCTTTCTGAAAAGCATTTCTTTTTTTAATAAAATATTGAATTTCAATAAACTAAGTATTTCAAAATGGGACTAATTACAAGTATCAGAAAAAGACTTTGGGTGGTAACCATCCTCATGGCTCTGGCCCTGGTGGGCTTCATCGTCATGGATATGTCCACCGGAAGGTCTTCCTGGTTTTTCAATAACCCGGATTCCATGGGTGGTGTGGCCGGAGAAAAACTCAGCTGGAAGGAATTCCAGAAGACCGAAGCGGTTCTCTACCGCAATGCGGATGTGGACTTCTATGGCAGAAAGGAATACATCTGGCACCAGGCTCTTGAGCGGATCGTCCTCGAAAAGGAATCCAATTTCAATGGCATGGGTGTAAGTGAAGCCGAGCTGAAAGAGCTGGAGTTTGGTCAGAACCTCTCTCCGATCATTGAGCGCAACTTCCGCGATCCCAATACAGGTCAGGTATTGCGCGAGCAGCTCAACCAGTTCCAGACTGGACTTGAAAACAACGACCTGCCTCAGGAGGCACGTGATTTCTGGAAAGTGCAGGAAACAGAGATCATCAAGGACAGGATGTTCAAAAAAATGGAAAACCTGGTTAAATCCGCCCTCTACATGCCTGACTTTATGTGCGAGAGGCATTTTGCCGAGTCCAATGCCAAACTGGATTTCAATTTCTCCCGAATTCCCTACACGGTCATAAACGACGAAGAAATTGAGATCACCGATGAGGACGTCAACAATTATGTAAAGGAAAGGGCATCCTATTATAAGATCGATGAGGAAACCCGCGACTTAAAATACGCCGTTCTCCGCATTGTGCCTTCTTCTGAAGATTCCGCTGCCATCTCCAAGATCCTGGAGGACAAAAAGGAAGCCTTCCAGACTGCAACCAAGGACTCTTTGTTTATCGTGGCGAACCTGGGCAAATGGGATGAGGCCTATTCCATCACAAACGACATTCCGGTTTCCATCCTGGATACCGTACTTAAAAGTTCTGTTGGAACTGTGATCGGCCCATACGTGGATGCCGGTGATTTCAAACTCAGCAAGATCCTCGGCAAGAAAACCCTGCCCGACTCGGTCAAATCCCGCCATATCCTCAGAAGGGTGACTACCCAGGGCGAATATCAGGCCGCTGCCCAATTATTGGATTCCATCAAAACGGTTCTTGAAAAAGGCCAGGGAAGATTTGACAGTCTTGCCATTCGCTTTAGCCAGGACCCTGGTTCCGGCATTAAAGGCGGAGACCTGGGCTATGCAGGCCCCGGAGCCATGGTGAAACCGTTCAATGATGTCCTCTTCTATACCGGTGAAAAGGGCAAATACTACACGGTAGCCACACAATTTGGACTACACCTGATCGAGATCACCGATATGATGTTTATCAACAACATAGCAGGAATCCGATTGGGTACCATCTCTGAAACCATTCAGCCCGGCGACAAGGTCATGGACGAGTTGCTCGATGAGGCCCAGACCATGGTTGAGCAGCATTCCTCCCTGGAGTCACTTCAAAAGGCCATCGAGGACGGAAAGACCTATGTGCTTGATTTTGCTCCCGGCCTGACAGCCAATGATTATAAAAATGCCAAACTGGGAGAAGAGGCTAACAGCACCTGGCGCCAGATCGTCAGATGGGCCTTTGACAAAAATACCAAACTCGGCGATGTCAGCTCTGAGGTCTACTCCCTTCAGGATCCCGTCAAGCGCTTTACGGACCGCTTTGTGATCGCCGCTCTTGCCGGCATCAATCCAAAAGGACTTCCAAAGGCTGCCTCCATTCGCGAAAAGGTGAAGGAGGATATTCTCAAGATCAAGAAATATGAGATCATCAAGCAAAAAGCCGGCACTGCCACCGAACTCGACGGTACCTATGGAGAATACACGGTGGCCGTAGACACGGCCATTGAAGCGACCGTCAACGGCCAGCAGATCCCCAAATACGGATTTGAGCCAAACATCATCACATTGATCGCAAAACTCAAACCCGGCCAGGTTGGTGGCCCCTACCGCGGAGAAAGCGGCGTATATTTTGCCCAGATGGTCAATGCCAAAGACCCGGGTAAATCCAGCAACATTGAATCTTTCAGAAGATTCTACAAACATCCTGCTCACTTCACATCCATGACCTATATGATGCAGGCACTGAAGAAAAACTATAAGGTCAAGGATAACCGATCAAAGTTCTTCTAGCAGATATTTATCCTGAAAATCATAAAAGCCTCCTGTCAAAAACTGGGGGCTTTTTTTTTGATCTGTTTGATATCAGGCGCCTGCGGTTCATTAGATTTTCTCGATCTCAATCTTCGAAAACCAGAACAGGCGAATGTCCGGAATGCGGGCCTGGGGTAAAATTCAGAAGAGTCCCTTTTCCCCTCAGCAAAGCTTAGGAATGCCAAATGCCCGGGTTTCCGGATGGATAAATGATCAGGGTCCCCGGGTATTTTATCATCGATCGGAAACCCTGAAGGTGTTTTTGGGTTTAATAACATCATGCGCCTGTCAAGACAATTATTTTCATTTGCCCTAATTCGCTTTTTGCCCGTTTTGCCATGGATCCTGGGCCTGTTGTCCTGCGATCGAACCAGGATCATCGAAGTGCGAAATCCGGAAGGGAAAATTACAATGCGAATCCATAGTCCCTCAGGGGATACCCTGGGGCCCAGGGAAGGGCTTTACGAAATATTTGACGAGCAGGAAAAATTGAAAGAGATCTCCCGGTATCAAAACGGAAAGCTGCATGGCGAACGAAAGGTATACGACAATGGGGTCCTGTATGCAATAGAGAATTATAATATGGACCTTTTCGAAGGCCCCTACAAGGTTTTTTATCCGGACGGCACCTTAAAGCTGGAGTCATCTTATGTAAATAATGAGATGACCGGAATGCTGAAATCATACTACCCGGACGGGAAAATAAAGGAAGAAGTGACCATGGGTCAAAACGAAGAAAACGGACCTTTCCGGGAATATCATCCCGATGGAAAACTAAAGGCGGAAGGGTCATACAAAAATGGTCCCAATGAACACGGAGAACTGAAACTGTACGACAGCACCGGAATCCACATCCGCACCATGCTTTGTGAGGAAGGTGTCTGCCGCACACAATGGACGCGCGGATAAGTCGTTATATATCTTTATGTCGTCCGGGATGAAAAATAAGGTAGAAAAGATCAAAAACAGGATCACCAGGACCCTCGTGCTGGGTGTCTTTGTTTTGGGGCAACTGAGCGCACAGCAAACAGGAGGCAGGGCATCCTACAGCTTTCTAAACCTGTCTCCCTCAAGCCGCAATACCGCTTTGGGCGGCAATGCCCATTCCCGGGCCACGCTTGATCCTGCATTGGCTTATATGAATCCTGCCCTGATCCAGGAACCCGGCGACTATGCCCTCAGCTTCCAGCACCAGTCCTTACCCGGATCGATTGCAAACGGTCACTTTGCCTATGCCCACAAGCCCCTGACCCGATGGCAGATCAGGCTGCAGGCAGGCGTACACTATCTGAATTCATCTTCATTCCAGGGAGCAGACGTATTTGGGAATTCCACCGGCTCTTTTAGCATCGCAGAATCTGCCTTTTACCTGGGAGGGTCTAAAAAGATCAACGAAAGAATGCATGCAGGGCTCAACGTACAATACATTTTCTCCCGACTGGACATTTACAG
>CAYXKO010000029.1:0-13754 GCA_964465435.1 uncultured Saprospiraceae bacterium
CTGTCGCCCTGCATGCTCCGGGCTGTAAAGTCGGGTGCCGGCTGTCCGAAGACCAGCATGGGTTTGAAATAGAAATAGCGCACCAGGAAGACCAGGAGCGCCAGGGCAAGGGCTAGGTAAAGCGCGTTTTTCAATTGAAAAATTTTGATAACTAATGTTTGAAATCCGGAAAGGTTGAGCCCGCCTGTCCTTGCCTCCTGTCCGGCAGGCTGGCCATGGTTCCAGGCCGATAGCCATGGTCATAGCCATAGTAATAGTCATGGTCATAGTCAATCCGCCTGTTGCTTTTTGCTACATCAGGTGGTTGGCTTGGTGCCTGGGAGGAGAATAAAAAAGTCTTATTTGGACGAGTACAACTGAAAAACAGTATGACCCTGTCCTGGCTTGTCCAAAAGGAATTTTGTAATGTCCATCACAGGTTTCACACTGTGAATTGATTATATATCTATTAAAAAAATATTGGTAAAAAATTAACGATCATTTAATAATAGTTGTACATTAAAGCGATTTTTTTAAGCACCCGCTATGGACCAGGCCACCAGGATTTTTTTGGATACGGAATTTACCGGATTGCATCAGTCAACCAGTTTGATCTCAATTGCGCTGGTTGCCGAAACGGGTGAGGAATTTTATGGGGAGTGTTCGGATTACGATGAGACACAGGTGTTTCCCTGGCTGAAGGAGCACGTCCTGCCCAAAATGATCCTAAACTCGGACGTTAACAGGTGTTACCTAAGGCCCCAAACCCAGTATGTAAATGGAGAAAGATTAGAGATTAAAGCAGCACTTGAAGCATGGCTCAAGACTTTCCTCTTGGTTGAAATCTGGGCCGATGTGTTGGCTTATGATTGGGTCCTGTTTTGTGAGTTGTTTGGAGGTGCACTTTCATTGCCTGGAAATGTATTTTATGCTCCTTTCGATTTAGCAACATTATTTCGTGTAAAAGGACTGATTGTACCGAAAGACAGGCATGAACAAGATGTCAAACGGTTCGAATTTGCTGGAGTTGACCCATTAAACCAGCACATTGCTTTATGGGATGCCAGAGTAGAATCCATTTGCTTTATGAATTTGAATCAATATGACTCAAAATTATAGTTTGCATAGTTTCATGTTTCCCTTCAGATGGGACTATCTTTCCAAGGATGCCAGGGAGGAGGACTTGTCATATTCATCGAGAACTCATCTTTCGGATTTTGACAGGCTTTTTTCTGAATGCAATACTCTAAAAAGAAAACCTTTTCTAATTTCAAATGATTCGGAAAATTTTAATGAATACACCTATTTTCATGAATATGTACGCAGAGCGCTCTATGATACCGGCTCTAATGGAAAAGATATAAATGACAACGAGGTTCTTTATTATGATTTAGATGGAAGTTTGGAGGACTATTATAGAATTGATTTACTGGATGGGACTTCCTATACTTTGCATCCTGAAAGCTTTTGCTTACATGTTTACAGTACCGGGATTGGAATCATTACTTTCAACCTTAGGAATGATCAGCATACAGCGCCCGAGGATATTCTTAAAATCAATGAATTTGGTCGCAGAATTTATCCTCAGTTTATAGCGGGTAATTCCTTATATAATACCAAGTCCACCTTTCTTGCTGACAGGATTAGTGGCAAAATGGGTCTCTTGGAATTTAATGAAGATTTTTCTCCCTACTTGTCACCTTTACATGTTCACAATACTTTTTTGCCACCAGATCATATACTAAAGATATTTGGTTATAGAGGTAATGAAAGGGATAATCAATCTAAATCCTTTGTGTTCAAAAGAGAATACCATAGAAAGGGAAATGTGCGAATCAGAAAGCTCACTGATGATCGGATGTTTTTTATGTGCTATTATAACAATCCCATGTTAGCAAACAGCCTGGCAAAAATAGGTATGGGTGCTTTGGATAATGAATTTGCATATCTGCATGATGGGTTTTGGCATGCCTTTGTTTTTGGCGATAAGAATTCGAGGGATATTACTGTAAAAAATGAGAAATTCCAGGAAAAATTGATGGGAAAACATACCTACGATCGGTGGATTAACTGTGAAGCAATTGATAAAAGAAATGGTCTTGATTATATTAAGGCGGGTACATTATATGGCATGTCCAGGGATAGCTTTGTTTGTCTTGGTGGATGGAATTTACTGGCTATCCATATGACTACCATGTATTATCAGATGGCAATATTGTGTCTGGCTCAGAGGTCTTCCGTTTTGAGATTTTCATATGAAGTGGGACTTATTACCAATCAGCTTGAGAAGAACAAGGATGCGACCAAAGACATCAAGGACTTGTATAAAAATTACATTCAATTCATCAATAAAATCTATTTCCGGGAAGTTACTTCTCAAATACAGGGAATAGAAATGTACAACCAGTTCCAGGAAGTAATGGGATTGGAGAAGGATGTAAAAGATTTGGATAATGAGATAAAGGAATTGCACACCTACATCAGCATGGTGGAGCAATCCAATTTAAGCAAGGTCGCTGTGTGGTTTTTACCTGCGGGCGTAATAGTAGGTATTTTGGGAATGAATACATTTACCGAAGATACTTTTAGATTTAACAGCAAAATGCCTGACTGGATTGGAATTGGCTGGATTTTGGCAGTTGTGTTAGTGTCCACTCTTTGTGTAATGATCCTAAATAAATATTTTAACAGAAAAATCAAATAAATGTTGTCTGAACAGTTTGTCACATATATTTTATTCCTTGTTATCCTGATTATAGCAATATTTTGTTGTCACAGCATTGTGCATTATTTCAAGTTTATGATGAAATTAGAATTTGAAAGAGAGATTGAGAAAGATCGAAATGAACATCAGATCAAGCTAATGGAAATTAACAATAATAAGGATTTGGAAATCCTAAGGATTAAGAATCAACATGAGTTAGATAAGATGGTAAGGGAATCTTAGAAGGTTTTAAATATTATTTTTATGTACAAAGTTGAATTTCATCTGAGACAACATACACCAATCATTCACTTTCAATGGCATGAAAAGGATGCCACCTTGCGACCGACCGAATTGAAAGCAAAACTGGATAAATGGATTATCGCAAGCATGACAGGCTGTTATGGTAATGAGGAGGCGAGGAAGAAAGCTTGTGAGGATTTTACCCGTTTGGTCAACGGGGCACAGGAGAAAACCCTTTGGAAGTGGTTGAAGGGGGCAAAAAATGCCGATAAAACGCATCCGGCTTTAAATTTTTCGGTCAGGGTTATTCCATTTGACTCAAGTGATTATTCTTCCATACTTGAAACTAAAGTTGTTGAGAGAGAAGAGGAAGTGTTTAATAAGCACCTTAATAAGAAGGTCAAAGAAAAAGTAAAAGTAGTTGTCAATAAAGATTTTCCATCATATTTTGGCAATCAACTGAAAGTAGAAGAGTTTGAAACGGGTGCCAAACGCATCAAGCGTCTAACCTTTCACAAAGGCGTTCAGTTAATCATCACATCGCCTTACTATGATTTGATCACCAAAATAAAGGAAGTATTCCCTGAGTTTATCTTGAAGACTAACTTTGGCACACGTCAGAGCAAGGGATTTGGTTCTTTCTTTATTGAAAGGGGAACAGAGGGATTTCCTGAAAATCACAAGGATTGGTTTGAAGGTAAATTTGACTGGAAATTTGACCTGAAAGTTGTTGGAAATACCCCTCAAAGACAGGTGGAAGACTTGTTTAAGAAAATTGATTTGTTCTACAAAACCTTGAGAAGTGGAATTAGCCCGCATGACAAGCAGTTATACTTCAAATCTATGATGTGGAAATATACAAAATCCTTGAATCCCCCGCGTCAATGGGACAAGAAAACGATAAAACAGAATTGGTTCAGCACAATTGAGAATGATCAAAAAACCACGCACTCGGTTTACAACACTGATGAATGGCCTCTTCACTATGAAAAGGGAAATAAATCAATTGTGAGAAAGGGGCAAGTTAAAATTGAAACCCATCTCTTATGGAGGGATTTGTTAGGTTTATCCTCCATACAATCATGGAAGAAACCTTATAATAAGGACTTAGCCAAAACTGTTGTGAGAAAAGTAGACGGGAAACCAGCTTTCACAAGACTACAGTCTCCCATTTATTTTAAACCTATTCGATCCGGGAATAATACCTTTCGAGTATTTTTTGAAGTGCCTGAATATCTCAAAACAGTTTTTAGAGGTGGCAAAACAGTTGATTCGCCTGCCGAAATATTAGGCGAATTTGTTGATTTTTCCGCTAATGGAAAAAGTAATTTTTCATTGCCTTTTCCTGAAAATTTTGATTTTGACGGTTTTTTTAATTGTGCTTTTCAAACTAACCCTGCAGATTGGGTGAAAGATGGAACATATATAAAGCGGGTTGGCGGAAATGAGTTTAAAGAACCGCATGGCAGATTTCGAAAAGAAAGAATTAATGGTAGATTTAATATTGTTCAGAATTCCGATTATAACTGTCTTGAGAGTATCTATACGCAATTGGCTGTCCAACTAAAGTTAAGGAAAAACGCAAAAGCATGACCCAACAAAAATTCATAGGCATTACCATTGGGCCCATCTACCGCACTTTTCAAAAGGCCGAAAAGACCAGGGAAATTTGGGGAGCGAGTTATTTATTTTCATACTTGTGCAAGAGTTTACTCCAAGAGATTATTGCTGCGGGTGTAACAGAAAGCATGGTGCTCCTACCGCACTCCAAAGGAATTAATTTAGCAAAGCCTGGAGTGGGTCTTTATCCCGACCGAATTTTGATAGAAGCATCTGATGATACTTTTGATAGAGTTAAATCCGCTGTTACTAATGTGAAAAGGACTCTGTCAGAAGAAATGCTCTTATCTATTAAATCTTATTCAGCAAGCGACCCGTATGCCAAACTACTCAAAAGAGCTATTGCTGGCAGAGGAAAACAGGCAAGGGAATTCCTATCGGATTATTTGCAGGTTTATTGTATAGAGGCATCACCTGATGAGATCGCACTTGAAGATTACAAAGTGAAACTGGGATCAGTAAAAAGTATGAATGTTTTGCTTGACCATTTGGAGCTCCGCACCTCAGTTTCAGGATTTGACCCCGACCCCATCAAGGTTTTCCTTCGCGGTATTAACCATAGTTTTTTACTGAAAGACGCCTTTGGTGAGGAATTCAAACATTTTCCCTCCCTTCCTGAAATAAGTACCACAGAGTTGCGATTTATTTCGGAGCAAGTCCGAGGGATCTATGATTTAATTGTGGAAAATGATTATCAAATTCTTGTCAATGAGGAAAGGTCAAAGATTGAAGTTGAGCGTAAAAAATTGGTCTCTGAGCCTGAGGATGATGTGACCCGAACAGATTTTCAGAACGTTGATGAGATCGCAAATTTTGTGGAAGAAACTGAGTCCGATCTAGGGGAAAGCGAACTGCTCGATAAATTATTCAAAATTGAGGGTATTAATGATTTTAAGCGCACCTATCATAAGTATGTGGCCATAGTCCATGCCGATGGAGACCGTATGGGTAAGCTGATTGGTAAACAACTGAAAGAAAATGAGGTAGCTAAATTCTCAGAGGACCTGATTGAATTTGCCATAGCAGCAAACAAAGTGTTGGCAGGTACACGGTTTACCAAGGATCATGATACCGATTGGGGCTACGGTGCAGCTCCTATATTTATTGGAGGAGATGATATAGTCTTCTTTGCTCCTGTGGCAAGCAGGAATATCTCGGGTGATTATATGACTGTATTTCACCTGGTCCAAAAACTGGATGTTACTTTCGACAAGATATTTAATGCGAAAGGTGCTGATGGAAATTACATAAATTACCCTGATATTGAAGAAAAGAACCGTCCCTGCATGACGTATGGTGTTTCCATAACCTATATAAAACATCCCCTGCGCGAAGCTTTCTTTCAGAGTTACGATCTGATGAACAGTGTTAAGAATGATGATTACATAACACGTAACCGCATTAATTTCAAAGTGCAGAAACATAGTGGACAATGGTTCGGGGGAGTGATTGACAAAAACAATTTATCTTCTTTTAATGCTTTTCTCCAACTTCTCGATGAGAAGAACACATCTTCCCTTCAAGGTAATACAGCGGAACAGTTCATCAATTCCCTTTCCCAAAAATTGCGTTTCTATCAGACAGTCATTGAAGAAAGAGCTAAATTAGATGATCCTTCAGATTTCAAAATCGCCATGGAGGCATTATTTGACAACGCATTAGATGAAGGGGTTCACAAGGAGAACGAAGAGTACTTGCATACTATTCGCGACTTATTGATCACTATGCTTAGTCACATTAAATCCGAAAGGACGAAGTTATTGGCAGAGAGAATGAAGAATGGAAAGGTGTTGTCTGAGAAAAAGGCAAAGGAGGATGAAGCAAAATACTACAAACAAATTACCGAGGCTATTGACACCCTCCATGGCATGTTGCGATTCATTCATTTTATCCGCGATAACGAATTCAGAAACTAAGCTATGCCTACCTATCAATTCAAACTGACACCGCTTGACACCATCTTCTTCGGGGATGAGAAATCACCCTTTAAGCAGGAGTATCTTCAAAAAAGCCGCTATCTGCCACAGCAAACAACCATTTTGGGGTTTTTGCGATATGAAGTGCTGCGCAGGGCAGACAAATTGGGTAAGGAACATCATCTTTGGCCGGACCTGATTGGATACCAGAGTTTCAATGGTTCCGCTGGACAAGTCTTTGGTATCATTCAAAAGGTTGGACCGGTTGGTATTTGGCATGATGCAAAGATTCTTTATCCCCTGAGCAATCCTGAAGCCATGAGGGAAAAAAAGGTTGCTGCCAAGGTTTGCTTTGGCGATGGACAGGCTGATTGGGACAGTCTTTCCTTATTTGAAGGAGTAAATCAAGGCAATCGCTATGACCCCAAAAACCATAACCATTTTACCACAGTTTTTTCAGACTACAATGGCAGCTCATTTCGGGCTGACTGTGACAATGATGAAGTGTTTGAAAGGACCAATGGCTTCAAGTTGCCCAGGACGCAAACTGGTATTTTTTGGAAGGATGTCCGCCCTGGCATTACGAAAAGTTACATTGGAGTGCCTGGAGACGAAGGATATTACAAGACGGAGTTTCTGCGGATGATGAACGGATTTGCCTATACCTTTTCAGCAGAAATCCATGATCATAATCTGCTTGATGCTGCAAAGTGGGAAGAGCCAGCCATTGTTAAGTTTGGTGGCGACCGCTCACTGTTCAGAATGGAAGTAATTGACTACAAAGATCAAAGTACCGGCAGTGGTGAAGTGTTCGTCCTAAAAAGCGATGCGTTGGTTTCCAACTTCGTCTATGAACATTGCAGATCCATCATTTCTGATGTGCGACATTTCAGAAATATCAGAACCAACAGTTCAGCAAAGGAGAATTTTTACAATAAAAGGCCCGGCATAAAGAACAATGGCAATGCTGAAATTCTGCTGGCTTCGGGAAGCATTCCTATAGCAAAGGATGCCAATTCAGCGGATCTGCTGGCCGCAGCATTGCAACAGAATGAGGCCTATACCAATATCGGATACAATCAATTCATACGACTTTCTTCATTACCAAAAGGAATACAAAATGACAACAATTAACCAATTCTATCGCCTTCGCTGCATTACCAACCTTCATGTGGGTAGCGGGGAAACCAATTACGGGGTCATTGACAAACTCATTGAGCGTGATGCCACCACAGGCTTTCCCTGCATCAACAGCACCGGACTGAAGGGTGCCATCAAGCAGAAGTTTGATGATGTGGATTCCAAGCTGCTCAAAATTGTTTTTGGAAGCGATTTAAAGCGAAACACCCAGCCTAAGGAAGATCGAGAAAGGGAGCAACAAGATGCAAAGAAAAATCGGGCTACCAAGGAAGATGACACTCAGCAAGGTAGTTGTTATTTTCTCCCCGCACATTTGCTTGCCCTTCCGGTACGCTCCGATAAAACGCCGTATTTTCTGGCAACATCCTCTTGCCTTGTCAATGGTTTTCTCAGAATGTGGCAAGACTTTATTGGTTCTGGCCATCCATTGAGTGCACAGCTAAAAAAAATCGAGGCTAATCAATTCAAGGCAACAGATTTCAGTGATGCTGATTTGGGACAGACGGGCAAGCAAGTGCAGGGTCTCATACAAGACAATGACTTAAAGGCTGCTTTGAATGCGTTATTGAATACTGATGGAGTTCCTATTGTCATTCTGTCTAACGATAAAATGGTTGAACTGGCAGACGACCTCAACCTGCCGGTCATTGCCCGAAACAGTCTGGAGGATGGTCAAAGCAAGAACCTGTGGTATGAACAAGTCTTGCCAAGAGAGAGTGTTATGTATTTTCCGATTATTTGGGACAAGGACAGAAGTGCTGATTTTGACCTCACTAAAGGCACCTTGCAAGTGGGAGGCAATGCCTCGGTGGGGTATGGTTTCACACAAATAACTAAATTATCATGAGCAATATCAGCAAAAGGCGGATTGATAAATTGATACCATTGGCTCTGGACGCAATCAGAGAAGCCGGCTTGCCTGATCCGCAGGGCAGGGTTTCAAAAACCTATCACGGATATATTTCCTCTTTGGGAGCTGACATGATCAACGCCACACCATTGGCGGCTATCATATTCTTTGAAGAAGGCAAGAAAGCAGACGAAGGTGGTGGTAGCGGCAGCAAAGAGGATCGATCCAAGGTTACTGACGCAATCCTCAAATTACTTAGGAAAGAACTGGGAAACGGAATCGATGGAGTATCGAATAGTTGGGATAAACTCAGCAAATACTACTCAAGTTCAACCCACAGCGACCGCAAAAAGATTGAAAATATCACAGCAGCAGCCGCTGCCTTGAAAATTGCACTCAGAACTTTTCCCAAATCATCATAATCATGGAAGTAAAAAATCCCGGACTGGCATTCAATAAATGGGTCTTTCATAGACTCAATGCATCCAATGGAGCAGGTTTCAAGGGTGATACCAAAACGCTCCATCTAGAACTTCTCCGATTGCCGTTGGATCAAACTGCAGTGAATCAATTGGATTTTAAATCAGTTTTTAATGACGATATCAGGAAATTTTCAGCACCTGAATTGACTGTTACCTGGCCCGGGTTGTTGACCGGGCTGGGCTATGGACATGGGGCGAAAACTGAAGCCGGGAATACCAGTCACCCGCTCGAAACGGAAATGAAGAACGGTTTCTTCTTTGACTTCACTACAGGCATTCCTGTGCTTCCCGGTTCGTCTGTTAAAGGCATACTCAGAAGCTTTTTTCCAGGGCGCTTTACCAAAGAAAGAATAGGTGGTGAAAAAAAAGTAACTGCTATTAAGAAAGCTGTTGAGGAAAGAATCATTGAGGTACTAAATAAGGAAGTGCCGACCGATGGAGGCTGGTATCCTGACAAAGTCAAAAAACTGGAAGACATCATTTTTGAGGGTAAAAACGGAAAGGATAAAGAAGGTAATGACATTTATCTCCCATCCTCCAAACAGGACATCTTTTTGGATGCATATCCCTGTGAAGGTGTTGAAGCAGATGTGTTTGTGGAGAATCCTCCGAAGCCTGTCAAGATTGGCAATTTAGTACAAAAACTTTTTCTGGGGGAAGATGTCATCACTCCCCATCGCCATCCGTTAAAAGACCCTGTGCCTCTTAAACATTTGAAAATCCTACCCGGGGTGAAAATGAAATTTCAGTTTTTATTGAATGATTTGGGGATGCCTGCCAAAGACAAAGAAAAGCTTTTCCGGTACTTGCTCTGTCTGGGTGGGGTAGGCGCTAAAAGCAGTGTGGGTTTTGGACAACTGACAGATGCTTTAACGCGCTCGCCGGAGAGCTTTTATTCTGATGATTGGTATATAAATTTTGATGACCTTGATACAAAAGGATGGGAGGGTTATGATGCAAAGAGCCCTAAACCATCAAATGGAGATGTAAAGTCAACATCAGTTGTTGACACTCAGAGTGGGAATAATACCTGGCCAGAATTGAATTCGCTGAAAGTTGGAGACCTGATAGGCGGGACAGTGTTGAACTGCTCCAGTGGCAGCATGACTATTGCCCTGCATGTGAAAGGGGTAAATAGTGCATTAAAGATCAGTGGAAAGATGGAGCTGAAATCCATATTGCAGTTGAAAATCAAAAATGTCCAGGGAAAACCTGAAAAGGGAAATTACAGTATAACTCAAGTTGAAATCGTGAAATAATTTGTGTAGGGATTGTTAATATTGGATTGACCATATTTTTATTTAAATATTTATGAAGAAGAAGAGTAAATTCCGTTATACAGCACGAAAGGTTGAATGCATCGGCAAGTGCGATGGTCGTGGATGGAGATATTCCATTTGGCCATTCAAGCAGGCTTCATTGGTACAGCCTGCGGATGACGAAGAGGGCGTAGCAAGCTTTGAGCAGGAACTGATCAAGGCTGCCGATGACGATCTGGCAGATCTGGCCATCGAATGGAGCGAAAGAGACAAAGTATTAAAGCCAAAATATTGTCAAGCCCTGCTCGAAGTTGAGATGTGCGCCCAACAGCTCGATGTGGAGGAAAGGGATAGAGTACCTTCCAAAAAGGAGTTTGACGAAGCCGAGGACGAGTATGAAGCACTGAACACACCAGCCATTGGTAAGACGGCTGAGTGGATATATATAGGCATCCTGGCAATTTGTGAGTATTTTTTCAATTATATTATTTTTAATATCCTCGAGGTTGAAAATGTGGATACCCATATTATTGCTGGTGGAATCAGTTTTGCCCTGCCTCTTGCAGCCAAGTTTCTCGGTGAAACCCTGAGGATCGAAAAAAAGAAGACGACAGATAAGGTTTTCGCTATTCTCCTGGGTTGTGTGCCAATTCTGGTATTTATTGGTATCAGTGTATTGAGGGCCGCACTTTTTGAAGGGGATTGGTCCGGCGACGAAGGCGCTCCTCCCATTTCGCCTGCCATGGCCAGCTCCATGTTTGTCCTTTTCAACCTTTTGTTTTTTAGTGTGGGCATATATCTTTCCTACAGAGCGGGATACGCCGATCCCGAGTTGTACAAGACCCTCAAGACGAGGATGATGAGAGCCAGGAGCAGGTTTGAAAAGGATAACCGGGATTTTGAGGAGGCGGCTAAAAAATATCAGATCGCCCGTATCGCATTTGAGCAGGCCAAACACAAAAGGAAGGAGGAATTTGACCTGGTCGTAGCCCATGCCCAGGACCTGATCAAGATAGTCAAACTGTATATTAAGATTTATCGCGATGCCAACATTGGTGAAAGACAGAATGGCACCATTCCGCTCTGTTTTAAGAGGGAGGTTTCTGAGATTCAACTGCCCTTGGCTCTGCAGCCCAATGCCCTGGATTGGAACTGTAACGTCGATCATCCCCTGGTGAGTCCTTCCGGAATTAATCTTAACTAACAGCCATACATTATGACTTTTATTAAAACAATTCAACTCAGTATTTTATTTAGCCTGATATTATTTTCCTGCCAAAGCAATAAGAATGAAGCGGTAGCAGATACTCCGGAACCATCCGCCTGGTGCGTACTGATTGATATGAGTGGTGTGAGGGCCAACCATGAAATGAGAAAGCAATATGCAGATAATATGCGAAAAATCATGGACCATATCAATCCGGGAGATCAGTTGCTCGTCAGCGTGATCACGGAATCGTCTGCCAATGAATTAAATCATTTGCACGAGGGCAAGTTTCCAGTCTTTAATCCATCCACTACCAATACGAGAAAATTGAAAAAGGAGCATAAGAAATTTATGGATGTTCATGAAGATCTTAAAAATAATATTTTAAAAAGCATTCAGGATACCATCCTAAACAGTCAGAGAATGGCCGGTAAAACGGAAATACTGAGCGCCCTCCAGGTTTCCTCCCAGTTTTTTAAGAATCATGCCGATCTGATTAAGAAGCTCGTGATTTTTAGCGACATGGAAGAATATGGAAGGGATTACCAGTTTGGCTCTGCATCGCTCAGCGATGCAGAGATCGATGGAATCCTGCAAAAGGAAAGCCGGAAACCACAGGGACTCCCGGTTTTAAACGGAACGGAGGTTTATGTGGCAGGTGCCCACAGCAGGACATCTGATCATTTATACCGCGTGAGGAAGTTTTGGCTCAGGTATTTTAATGCCTGCGGTGCAAACCTGACAGAAGAGCATTACGGGGCAACCCTCAATGGATTGTAATGATGACCAGGGAAGGAGAGGATCAGGATGGCATACGGCATTCCAGGGAAGACCTTAGTCCGATGGAGCTCAGCAGATCTGTCAGGCAGCTTGCAGATGCGTTGGATTTGTTGGCCAACCTGATCGAACAGCAGAAAAATAAGGAAGCCGTAAATTTTTTAAAGGAGTTTGCTCTTATTCTGAATCGTCGCTTGCCAGGTACCTCTGAGAATCCTGAAATGGTTCAGGACCGCAAAATGATCAGGGATAAGTTTGAGAAAGATTTTCTGAACCAATGGCTATCCAAAAGAAATATCATAGCAGCGGGTGGTTCGGGGTCGCTTAAGGTGGATGCCTACCTGTCAGAGGCGAGCCATTTTCTGGCCCGGCATTATCAGGAGCTGAAGCCGTTTTATCAGCAGTTAAAAATCCACAGCAACCGAAGAAAGGATTTCCGGAGCAAGGTGCATCTGAGTTCTATAGAATACATTCAAAAATGGTGCGACATGCTCCATGAATTTAAACTGATCGATGGATATAAAAAGACAGGCAGTGAGTTTTTCGTTGAGATAGCTGAAATTCACAAGGCTACCCATTTTATTCAGGGCTACTGGCTGGAAGTACTGCTCAGGAGTACTGTATCAGAGCTCATGGCGCAATATCTGCACTCCATTGATCATTTTGACCTATTGAGTCAATTGGGGATCCAACTTCCTGATGGCCAAAGGTCGGAGATCGATCTGTTGCTGATGATCAACGGAGAAGTCTATTGGTTTGAGTGCAAATCCGGTACACTTGGAGAATACTATGAAAAATTTTCAAGGCAGGGAGGGCTGATGAATCTGGACGAACGGAGCAGTTTTTTGGTATATCCTGAGGCCAATCCCAACATGGCCACTCATTTGCGGGTGCAATCCAAAATGAGTTTTTTGACCGCTACCGGGTTAAAGGAGCAACTGGAAGAGAACATATTCAAACTATTATCCCTGAAAAAAGTATGAAGAGCAAGTCGCAACCGGTAATCAAGGTCGTTTTTGACCTGGTGATGAAGCCCCATGAGATACCCCTTTTCAAAACTGAAATTCTGCATCTGCAGGACCCCAAAAAGGATATCTGGCATAACCACGTATCCAACCCTGAGGATATGGATTTTGAAAAGGGGATTCAAGTCAGAACGGGGAGGATTATCGGTAAAAATTATGAGCGGTATCCTATGATCCAGTACAGGACTGAGCTGGTCAATAAGAGGTATCATGCCTGTCTTTGGGGTGTCGGTCCAGGATGCGACGAAATAAGGGGTTTTCTTAAGGGAAAGGACCATATCCTAATAGGAAAGGCGCCTGATTTATTCCGGGTGAATGTCATCGAACTGCAGGAGGACTGGTTTGATGAATTTAAGGTTTTACCCGGTATGCAATTCAGGAAATACAGTCTGACTCACTTTCTGCCGTTCAATGAAGACAGATACAAGGAGTTTAAAACCAAATTTTTCTTTGTGGATAAGCTTGAGCTCATAGAGCGCATGGCGTGCCACAACCTGAGACTTTTTATCCATGATTTTTTTCCAGACACTCCCGGTACAGAAAAGCTCACGG
>CAYXKO010000030.1:0-13608 GCA_964465435.1 uncultured Saprospiraceae bacterium
CAGGCTCAGACCCACCTGATTCCTGAAGAAATTCTTCCCTTCCACCGAATTGTTGCTCAGATCCAGTTTGCTTTTCTGATCCAAATTATAGATCGTGCCACTCCGGCTGGCCATCAGGTTAATGGCTACCCCTCCGTTTATGGAGAAAAGGAAATCTGCCAGGTCCACCTCATACCCGGCCACAACCGGAATGTCGTAAAATCGGTACCGGTTATAGATGTTTTCAATAAGAGGAACTTCCTCCTGTACCGTGTCGATCGGATTGTTCTTATCGTCCCTCTTGATGATTGTAATGATTTGCGTGCCAGCGAAATAGTCAAAACGCTCCTTGATCTCAGAATAATTAAATCCAGTCCTTAAAGCTAAACCGTTGCGGAAAACATAAGATCCCCTCACCCCTGCAGAATATGCCTTGATGAATCGCTCGTCCATATTCCTTTTCTCTGCATAGGAGCCCGATTCGGGATATACCGCCTCTATGGTCCTCTTCGAAATTTCAGGAGCGTAATAAAAGTCCAGATAAATTTTATCTCTTTTCACATACCTCTGGATCATATTACAAGGATCCTCCTTGATATGCCGATACAACAAATCCTTTCTTGGGGTAAGCAAACTGATCGCATCCACATTCCTGGACAATAAGCCTGTTTCAGCAGAAGATAATTTATTTTCAATCCCTTTTGCATCAGGAGAACTCCCTTCTCTTGTCTGGCTTGAACTCAAATCTATTTGTACCGGATTTCCGGATTCAGATGCGGGCATTATTTCGTTTGCCTTTGCTGATCTGTCACCCAGCTCCTGACTTCCTTTCATGACTTTCTTAACTGCCTCACCTGTACCAGCCACCAGCAAGGACCAACGGGGATTTCCGGTAGCGGGAGTTTTTGCACTTTGTTCCTGTTCTTCCTGACGTTCATCATTTACCAGAATGGACGAGGAGGTCGCGGTGTTTTCCTGTACACCACCCGGAACAGCCTGGGCCGATCTTCTTTGACCCATCTTTTGTAATAGACTTTGTGACCGGTCTTTTGACTCCTCAACAGACTGTGATGCCGTCAAAGGTTCCTTGACAGGAAAACTGGAGTTCTCCTGTTTTGAATGCTGATATCCTATCTTATAGGCAGCAAGCAAGCTGAAGCTGATCAGACTCAAACCAAGAACGGTCTTTACCACCCAGGGGAATAAAATAAATCTCCCGGACTTCTTTTCCTCATCCAGCACCTTTGAGATGTCATCCCACAAATGGCCCTGATCCCCTACATCCAGATCCTTTAATTTCTTCCGGAACAACCTGTCCGTAAAATGATCTCTTCCTTCGAAACTCATATATGCACTTTTTCTCTTTTCAATAATTTTTCCTGTAAAGCCTTCCTCGCCTTTACCAACTGTGACCGGGAAGTGCTTTCTTCTATTCCTATCATCTCAGATATTTCCTTGTGATTAAATCCCTCCACAGCGTAGAGGTTAAATACAATTCTATATCCATCCGGCAACTCTTCAATCATCTCCAACAACTCTTCATAAAACAGTTGGCTGAGCGCTTCTTCCGATTCCGGTAATTCCGGCAAATCGGTATCAGCCAGAAATTCATTGCGATTGCTTTTTTTGTGATACTTCTTGATCGCATTGTGAATCATGATCATCCTCACCCACTGCTCAAATGGCCCTTCACCTTTGTACTGTCCGATATTCTGAAACACCTTGATAAAACCATCCTGCAACAAATCTTCAGCCTCCATTTTATGTTTGGCATATCGCAGACAAACAGCCATCATCTTTCCTGAAAATAAATCAAACAAGGCTTTCTGGGACCTGCGGTCGCCGTCCAAACATCCTTTTATGATTTGATTTATATCCATTACCGGACAAGGCCTAATGATTTAGACACATCAGGAATAAAATTCGCTGCCTGAAAGAATAATTATTTCTAAGCGTTCTCCCGCAGAAAGCGATCGTATATTTCGTTAAACTCCTTTGGTTTTTCCATCATCGGAGCGTGACCACACTCGTCCAGCATAAATAGCTGTGCATTGGGTAGCAACTGCTGAAATTTTTCTCCTACAAAAGGCGGGGTCACGATATCCTGCTTTCCCCAAATAAGCAATACAGGTATTTTGATCTGGTCAAGTTTATCTCCCACATTATGACGTATGGCAGATTTTGCGGTAGCAACGATCCGGATCGCCTTGAATTTATCGTTGACAATACCATATACCTCATCGACCAGCTCTTGCGTTGCAACCGAAGGATCATAAAAAGTATCCTGAGTTTTCTTCTTTATAAACTCGTAATCTCCTCTCTTGGGAAAAGTATTTCCCATGCCACTTTCATAAAGACCGGAACTGCCGGTAAGTGTAAGTGTTTTCACCCTTTGCTGATCCTCCAGAACATAAAGCAGGCCGACATGTCCTCCCAGTGAATTTCCCAATAAATGCATGTCGTGGAGATCTTTATGTCTCACAAAATCATATACGTATTTCATCAATCCGCCCAGGGATACCTGAAGCATTGGGAGTTCATAAATCGGAAGTATGGGGACTATTACCCTGTACCTGTCACCAAAATGATCAATCAGATCTTTAAAGTTGCTTAGGGCACCAAACAATCCGTGCAACAAGACAATAGCAGGACCTGAATCCTTGGTTTCTATATACTTAAACCTGTCCTCTGATTTGATCTCGTATGACATACCGGTATTTATTAAAGCCAAAAGTAGAAATAATTCTCAAATACTCTTTCTGATGCCAAACAAATTGTAAAGACATACGCAAAAAAGCAATACCCCGCAAAACTGGTGGGCTACCCCACTCCAGATCGGTATCCCTCCATAAGAGCCCAAAAGTGTGATCACTCCAAGCATGATCTGCATCACAACCAAAATAAAAATCACGAACGTATTCCTGAAAATCTGCAGATGTCCCAACCTGAATGAACCCAATAGAGCCACCAGAGCCAATACGAAAATAACATAAGCAAGCGTGCGATGGAAAAATTGCATGATAATCCCGGGTCCGGCATTTACCTCGTATTCCCCAAAAACATAGGGCGTCAAAGCATCCAACTTAAAAAGTTCATCCGGAATATATTGCCCGTTGATATCCGGCCAGGTTGGTGCAACCAACGCGGCCTTCATACCCGCCACAACACCCCCTAAAAACAACTGAAGCAACAGTAATAAGGTCAGCATATAAAAGGTGCTTCGTAAAAAAGGCCCGGGCCTTGCATAGTGACGCAACTCCAGGCTTCCTGTTTTCCAGATGACCCACAGCAACCACGAAAGAAGTCCCACCGCTGCCATGAGATGAAAAGAAAGTTTATAGGCATTGACCCAGGGTCTTGACGTCAAACCACTTGCAACCATGATCCAGCCAAGAGATGCAACCAGAGCAGCCAGTAAAACAACCACGATCAGATCAAAAATCAGCCTTTTTGTCAAATAACCCCTAAGCAGAAAAAATACAAAAGGAATAAAAAAAACAAGCCCCATGATCCTTGCCCAGAGCCTGTGAAAGTATTCCCAAAAGAAAATAAACTTAAACTCCTCAAGACTCATGCCCTGGTTGATCTTTTGGTATTGCGGCGTACTTTTGTACAACTCAAAATGACTTTCCCAGGCCTCTTCAGAAAAAGGATACAAAGTACCGGTGACAATATCCCACCGGGTGATGCTCAGTCCGCTACCGGTCAACCTGGTGATTCCACCCAAAAAGATTTGAATAGCAATCATAAATAATCCGGTGATCAACCAGATTCTAACCCATTTCATTTTATCGCTATCAACCATCACTCAAATATCATTCATTTTCCGAAACCACCAAAAGTAGCAATTCCACCAGCCTATTAATATAGATTTAAAATATATAAAAAGAATCAGAATATATTTGGTTTGTGTGTAAATGGGGATAATCAACATTTTGATCATTTTCCACAATTTTTACACACCTTGTTTTCAAGAGAACCTGTTATAAATCATATATATAATAAAGATTATAATTCAGGTGGAAAATTTGCCATGTGGAATATTCATTGTCTAAAATCTGTCGATAATTATAGGATTTCAACCCCTCATTTCTTCTTTCAGTGTTTTAAGTATTCTTATTTTTTTACATATATTTTCTGCTGTTGGTATATGTGTAAAACTTGTTCCAAAACACAGGAAAAATAATTTTTGCGGATGCTATCAGTCACACGTTTAAACATAATGAAATAATTAAATGTGAATAAAGTTTCCTTGCCGGTGCCGGTGCTGTTTCAAAATTAAAGGAGATGTATTTCTCTCCGCTACTAAAATCAGTGATTTGGGCAATCGGGATCATTGTATCCAAATCCTGCTATATTTGTCCAAAATAGACAGGTGAGGGTTGTTGTACAGAGAGTGAGCGAGGCGAATCTGAACATCCATGGAACACGGCATGCTCAGATAGGTCATGGTTTATTGCTGTTGTTGGGCATACACACTTCTGATTCTGAGGATGACGTTTTCTGGCTTGTGTCCAAGATAGTAAGGATGAGGATTTTTTCTGATGATGAAGGCAAAATGAATCTGGACATCATGCAGACAGGAGGAGAAATTATGGTAGTAAGTCAGTTTACTCTTTTTGCCAGTACAAAGAAAGGAAATCGTCCCGGATTTACAGATGCTGCTCCGCCCGTCCAGGCGGTTCCCCTGTATGAGCAATTTTGTTCAGAGCTTGAAGGCCTGATGCCGGGCAAAGTCAAACGAGGAGTATTTGGCGCTGATATGAAAATCGGATTGGTAAATGACGGACCCGTGACCATTCTTATGGACACAAAAAACAAGGAATAGATGAAAGAGTATCAAATCAGGGTGGATGATTGGATTAAAAAATACGGGGTGCGCTATTTCAACGAGCTTACCAATCTGGCGATTCTGATGGAGGAGATGGGTGAATTTTCACGCATTGTTGCAAGAGAATATGGAGAACAGTCATTTAAAAAATCCGAACAGGAGTTTGCGGTGAAGGATAAACTTGCTGAAGAATTGTCAGATATTTTATTTGTCTGTTTTTGCATGGCGAATCAAATGGGAATAGATCTTGAGGAGGCTTTTGAGAAAAACATGATAAAAAAGACCGGCCGGGACCACTCGAGACATACCGGCAATCCAAAACTTAATCCATGAAAATACCATTGAGCAAGCTGGACCTGATCTATCGCTTTTCAGTGTTGTACATTGCCGTATGCGGGATTTTGGCTTTGGGTGGATATTTGTTTTGTTTGGATCAGTCGAGGTATTGCAACGCCCAGGTTCCGGCTCTTGCGTTAAGTCCTCCCGGATTTACAGCGTGTTTTCAAAAACCCATGGGGGCTGATCAAAACACCTCAGGAATTTGGCAAATATGGTGGTTTGGCAAGGAGGACTTCAGCAGGAAAATACCTGCGATCTCCGGTCAAGCAGGATCTATTTGTGAAACCTATTGGTTAGGAACTGATCGCTACGGGCGGGACCTGTACAGCAGATTGGTCATTGGCCTTCGCTATTCTCTTCTGGTGAGTGTGTTGTCTGTGCTGATCTCACTGATCATAGGAGTGGGCCTGGGTTCCCTGGCGGGATATTATGGAGGCTGGGCGGATCAGATTATTTCTTATGTGATCAACGTGTTTTGGTCAATGCCAACCATTTTGCTTTCGTTTGTCGTGTTGATGGTTTTTGGCAGGAACATGGGAGCCATCATGGTGGCCATTGGCCTGACCATGTGGGGAGAAATGGCCAGACTGGTCAGAGGCCAGACATTGGCAGCAAAAGAGCTGACTTATGTCAAAGCTTCCAGGGCGTTGGGCTTTTCTGACTTCAGAATTCTGTTTCGACATATTCTTCCAAACATATCCGGACCCATTTGGATACAGTTGTCATCCAATTTTGGTCTGGCGATCTTACTGGAATCCGGACTATCCTTTCTGGGTATGGGATTGCAGCCTCCCGTCCCAACCTTGGGCAACATTCTGCAGGAACAATATACACTTGCCTATGGGGGCAATTTAATCCTGGCAATGATTCCGGTGATTGTCTTAGTTTTGCTCATCGTATCTTTTCACCAAATCACCCAGAGGTTCAGGGAAAGCAGGGACGTCAGGTTGAGAGCTGCGATTGCCTAGTATTATGAACAGGGAGCAAAGCATACTCACAAAACTCGAAAATGAGTTGAGCCTGAAACAGCTTCAGATCACCTCTTTGTTAAACATCACTCAGGCCATCAACGAAAATCTACCTCAGGAAGACCTGTTTCGCATGTACAAGGATTTTCTGACTTGGGAATTGAGCATAGAAAAGCTGGCACTTTTCATCAGGGAGGGAAACACCTGGAGGCTTGCCGTATCATGCCACATAGAAAATGAAGAAAACATTACAGACCTTCCCAGGGTATTCATCGACTTTGTCCGCATCCACACCGTAAAGGTCACTGATGATCCCAAGCTGCAGGAATTTGAATTCATCATACCGGTTTATCACAAGAAGGAACCCATAGCCTACTCACTGGTCAAGGGGGTCAAAAAAGGGGAAGATATATTCAACAATATTCAACTTATCACCTCCATCACCAACATTATTGCGGTGGCCATTGAAAACAAAAGACTGGTCAGGACACAGGTGGCCCAGGAAAAGGAGCTGGAGTTTGCTACGGAGGTGACCAAAATGCTGATACCCGCACAAATGCCACAGGGCAAGAATTTTGAGCTCGCCAATGTGTACAGACCTCATTATAAGGTAGGCGGTGATTATATAGACTTCATTCGGTTTTCAGAAGACCGCATTTGCTTTTGTATAGCAGATGTTTCGGGCAAGGGTATGGCTGCTGCGATGATCATGGCCAATTTTCAGGCGCTGGTTCAGAACATGGGCATGCAATACCGCGATCTGGAAACCCTGGTAATGGCTCTTAACCAAACGGTGGCCCGGATCACCGGAGGAGAAAAATATCTGACTTTTTTTATAGCCCTGGCCGACCTCAAGGCAGGAAAATTGTACTACGTCAATGCCGGTCATGTTCCCCCATTACTCCTCAAAGGAAGGACGATCACAGAGCTTAAAGCGACCTGCACCATCATTGGCCATTTTGAGGATCTCCCGGAGATCCACGAAGGCACGATCAGTCTCGACGAGGAGGTAATGCTGGTGGCTTTTACAGATGGTTTGGTCGATATTAAAAACAATTCCGGCCAAAATTATAACAATGACCGTCTGAATCGTTTTATCTTGGAGCATGCTAATGATCATGCGGAATCTTTTGCTCTTCGGCTCATGGACGACCTGATGCATTTTGGCGAAGGGCAGGAGCTTCCTGATGACATTGCCATTCTGGTTTTCAAATTTTTCAAATAAGATGAAGCGCAAGTGGGTTGCAGTCATGCTGGCTATTTTCCTGGGAGGGTTCGGGGTACACCGTTTTTACCTGAGACAACCCGAAATGGGCATTGTTTATCTCGCCATTTACCTGTGGACCAGGATTTTTTCCGTTTTCAATATTCCCATAGCCACCATACTTGGCTGGATAGATGCCTATCGCTACATGATGATGGATCACAACGAGTTTGACAGGAGGTATAACAGTCAAAATTTCAGGGACCGCTATGGCAACCGCAGACAGGCCCCACAAAGGACCGCCACCGGACGCTATATTGTCATTGAAGAGGACGTAAAATCAAAAGACCGGGGCTTCAGGGATAAATTCAAGAATCAAAAAGACCGGAGGGAAAGTGAAAACTTTAAAAAGGCCGGGATAAAAAAGTTTAAGGATTTTGATATCGAAGGGGCAATTGCAGATTTTGAAAAAGCCCTGCAACTCAATCCCGACGATCCGGCCACCCATTTTAATGTGGCTTGTGCCTATTCCATTGAAGAGAGAGCGCTGGATGCTTTCAAACACATTGACCAGGCTTTCGCATTGGGATTTTCGGACCGGGGAAAGATTCTTACCCACGAAGCATTGGCGTTCATAAGAATCATGCCGGCATTTGAAAAATTCAAAGCCAATCAATTCCGATTAAATTCAGAAATTTACCGGGAGATCGAGCAGGAGCAGAACCGGCTATTGGAAAGTTTAAAACAAAGAAAGGAAAAGGAAAAGGAGGCGATCCTGCAACAGGGAGGAACCTACGGAACTTTATTTCAGGATCGAATTAACGACCCATTTAAATGAACCATTTTCCAAAAATCAGCAAAATAAAAACCCTATCCCCAAAAGACAAGGTCCGGGATGCCCTTGCGCTCATGGAAAGCCAGGGAGTAAAGGACATGCCCTGTGTGGAAGGAAAAAAGTTTATTGGATTTTTCAGGCACGAACAGCTTTCAGAATTACCCGCAGATATGAATCTGGCTCAGTTGGAGGTCCCGGACATCGCGGTTTGTAAGAGCGAATTCCTGTTTCCGGAATTATGGGCCTTTGTCTGTGCATACAAGACCTCTTTCATTCCCATTGAGTCGCAGGAGGGAATCTACCTCGGATCCCTGTCCACAGAAGAACTTGTCTCCTGGTTTTACAGGAACTTTTGTTTGGAAAGTCATACAGGCTATCTCGTGGTCCTGCAAATGGACAAAAGAGACTATTCACTGTCCAGACTCAGCATACTGGCCGAAGAAAACAATATACTGATCCAAAGCAGCATGATTGTAACATCCGGACAGGGGGAGGAAATATATGTCACACTAAAGACAAACTCGGGAAACATCGACAGGTGGCTGGAGACGCTTGACCGCCAATCTATAGAACTGAGGGCGGTCTGGGGCTCCGATGTGCAGGAGGATAAGTGGAAAGAAAGGCTAAATGAATTCATGCATTATCTGAATGTCTGAACCCTGTTGGAGAACGGTCCTTTCCTGGGTCCTTGTTCTGGTTTCGTGCCGGTGTTCAGCAGCATGCGACAGCCTCACAATTGATTCAATACTTCTCGAGGGCAGAGAAAAGACAAAGACCTGGGTCATTCTGCAGGAAGCAAGGGTTTCTGTTGGGGATAAATTATCCGGCGAACACCTGGACGAAAGACTGCAGGAAATCAAGACGGACATACTCAGAACAGGACTGTTTGCAAGGGTGAGCCTCTACCACAGAGAAAACCCGAACAAGCCCTGCGGGATCAGCCTTGTGATAAAACTCGACGAAAACTGGCTCCTCATGGCTTCGCCCATTTTTGACATATCGGATAAAAATCTGAATGTCTGGTGGAATACGTATGATCACGACTGGTCGAGGGTCAATTATGGTCTTAAGATCTATCACTACAACCTGACCGGCAGGAAAGATCCGCTCAAACTGAAATACCACACGGGCTTTACAGACAAACACGAACTGAGTTACGAATACCCCTATATCAGCAAGAGGCACAATATTGGCTTGTGGGTGGGTGGTTTGTATACAACTCAAAAGGAACTCAACCTGATGACCAGGAACAACGAGCAGGTATTTTACAGGGATGAAGGTAAGATCCTTCAATACAGAACTGAAATCTTTGCCCAAATGAGATACAGGCCTGACCGAATTTGGTCCTACGTTGCCACAGGCACCTGGTTAAGGTACAATATCCACAGTTCTGTTGCGGAACAAAACCCACACTTTTTATTAAACGGCAGGACCAACAGAAGTTTTATTCGCCTTGGTTTTCAAATAATCAGATCGAGCCTGGACCTGACTGTCAGACCGGCATCCGGCCTCCGCATCGGGGGAGTGGTGCAATATCTCGGTTCACTGGGCAACACAGAAGTTTCTATGTTGCTTACCAGCCAGGAGTTGCTCATGGCCAGGCGGTTGTCACCCAGGATCAGGCTTGTGGCTGACTTTAACTCGGGTTTAAGTTTTTCACGGGAGCGAATTCCCTATCTCTTTTCCCGAATCCAGGGTTACCAATACGACATCGAGGGATATGAATATTACGTACTAGATGGCTCGGCATTTTTCAATACGGGGGCGGGCCTCTTTTTCCAGCTATTTAGATTCCATTTCAATCTGTTTAAAATACTCGGACCAGAGCCCAGACTCAAAATACACATACTGGGAGATTTTAAAATAAATGCCCACACTGCCTACGTCAAGGATCCCTGGCAGGAGCAGGGCAATACTCTGACCAACCCCACCCTGGGCAGCATAACGGCAGGATTTGACCTGGTGGTAAACCAGGCACTCAAGTTACAATTGAATTATTCCGTAAACCACCTGGGACAAACCGGGTTTTTTATACATACCAAATCCGCATTCAGATGAAAGTGTTTTTGTTTGGACAAAATGCAAAAGAAGAAAACCTGCCGCATCTGTCGGGTCTGGTCAATCAGCTTCGCGAAAACCGCATCGATTTTCTTTTCTTCAAAAGCCTCTATCAGCAGCTTCCTGCGGACCTCCTGTCAAGGGTACCATCCGAAACCTGGGAGTCTCATGAGGACATCCTGCGGCACAAGCCTAATTGTTTGTTGAGCCTGGGTGGCGACGGAACCATACTTCAGGCCGTGACCTATGTCAGGAACAGCCGGATCCCAATTCTGGGAATCAATACCGGGAGACTTGGATTTCTGGCCAGCATTGAAAAAAAACTCATTCCGGATGCTGTGTATCATCTGATCCACGGCAACTATTATATCGAGGACAGAACGCTGCTTCAGCTGGAAAGCGATTCTGATCTTTTTGGAGACATACCGATTGCCTTAAATGATTTTACCATATCAAAAAGGGACAATTCTTCGATGATTACCATTCACACGTACATCAATGGTGATTTTATGAATTCTTACTGGGCAGATGGACTCATCGTATCCAGCCCGACAGGCTCGACAGGATACTCTTTATCTTGTGGCGGTCCCATTCTTTTTCCGGACACGGCCAGCTTTGTGATCACACCCGTTGCGCCTCACAACCTCAATGTCCGGCCGGTGGTCATTCCGGATCATTCCATTTTGAGTTTTGAGGTGGAAGGAAGGGAGGACAGTTTTTTGTGCACACTGGATTCACGCAAGGCGGTCATTCATCAAAACAATCAACTGGCTATCCGGAAATGCGACTATACCATTCAACTCATCCAGCTCCAGCCGGTCAGTTTTTTAAAGACCATACACTCCAAACTGAATTGGGGTCTAGACCAAAGAAATTAATCGCACATGAATTCATTTTTTGATTTTGGCCATCCCCGTTTTGTTGCTGACATGAGCAGGGGATATGACCTGTCCATACCCATCCATTCCGGTCCGGATCAGGTGAATTGTTTTTACGCTCCCTTATTCTCCGACGAGCCGGTTAAGATGGGAACTTTTGTGGGCTCTGTTTTTGAGGGAGGTCCCGTCAATTTTTTCAACGTCCGGTACAACGTTCATGGAAATGGTACCCATACAGAGGGCGTTGGGCACATCAGTGTGGAACGGCATTCCGTAAACAAGATCTTGAAGAAATTTTGGTTTCCGGTGACCGTTTGCAGCGTTTATCCGACCCAAAGAGAAAACGGCGATCTGGTTGTTGAAGAATTTACCCTTTCCCAGTTGATCAACGAAGAATGCTCAGAAAGTCTGGCCTTGCGCACCCTTCCCAATCCCGACACAAAGAAGACGCGCAAATATTCCGGTCAGAACCCAATATATATATCTGAGGAGGCAATGAAATATATCGTCAGCCTGGGCGTGCAGCACCTGCTTGTGGACCTTCCATCTGTGGACCGGGAGGAGGATGGAGGAAAACTGCTGGCGCACCGTGCCTTTTGGGCCGGAGAGCGGAAAAATGACTGCACCATTACAGAGTTAATTTATATAGACAACGAAATAGCAGATGGAAATTATCTTTTATTTTTGCAATTAGCATCCATGGAGCTGGACGCAGTCCCCTCCAGGCCGGTGCTGTATCCGCTAATTGAAAGGAAAGTTCCCGAATGAATAAAAACTCTTCTTTATTCGAGCGCTTCAGAAAACTTCCGGCAAAGGGCTACTACGATCACCTGGCTTATTATTCCTATTACCACCGGGAAATAAGCCAAATGAGTTTTGAAGAATATATCCAGGTGAAATTCGCTTATCTCAAAGCGCTCTACCATCTTGAAAAAAACATACTATTGGAATCCGCTCTGTCTCAGTTCCTTTTTGAGATCATCAATCACGACAGATTTGATGAGCTTCATAAAAATATTTATCGCGAGGCATTGATGCTGAAGGCAAATTACCTGCAGGATCAAAAGAGACTGAAGGAGGCAATATCCATATACAGCGACGTCTTAAAACTCAACCCGGAGGACGAGGCCCTGATGGCAAAGCTGAGGAAATTGTTTTTTCAATCTTCCCTCAATGAAAGCAGGAGGGCTCTCGGCGTCGTTGTCATTTTGCTACTTTCCACCCTGTTGATTGCCTTTCTGCAATATATTCTGATACGTCCTGTTTACCCGGGCTTATCAGAGATTGTGCAACAGGTTTATGCCCTTAGTTTTCTTGCTGCCGTATTTATATCGGGTTATGTATTAATGAAAAGTAAAAAACATTCCGATAGGGCAATTCAATCATTTGTTCCAGGGCGGAGGGACAAGGCGGAACTCAATTTCCCCGGCCACTCACCCAGGGACAATCCTTGATATAAAAACGCCAGGGAAGAAGAGCAGACGGGCCGGCGTACCCCACACCGATCCGGGCGCTGGTGGCGATTCTTTCATCTGAAAGCCGACTGCCCCGGTCGAGAATTCTGATGACAGAATCTCTTTCCAAAAGACCGGTCCCGTTAAAACTTGTTTTGATACCTAGAGAAGCGCTGAGGGCTCCCGGGCCGCGCGTCAGGTTGTATTTCAAAACAGGAAGACCTCTTCGTTCCAGCATAAAACCGATCCCTTCCTCCGGGATGATTGCGCGGATCAATATGGCATGTGCCACACCCTCCGGCCCGGTCACCACATTGAAAAGATGGTGAATGCCATAACAAAGATAAATGTAAGCGCTGCCACCTTTTAAAAACATGGTCTTTGTCCTGGGAGTGATTTTATTGCCATAGGCATGGCAGGCCCGGTCATCCGGAGCACGATAGGCTTCCGTTTCAGCGATCATCCCTCCACAAACCTTTCCATCTATTTGAGTGACCAAAGTTTTGCCCAAAAGCCCACGGGCCAATCCCACAACGTCTTCAGACTGAAGATCCAAAGTATTAAAAATATCAACCCCGGCAATCATGTAGTAAAGATAACAACACTACTTTAGATAAGAGCCGGTACGGAAGTTAAGGAAGATATCGGCGGCTCCCAGATCCTTTTATTTTCAAATCGCAACCAAGCAGAAAGACTGGAGGATACAGTCCATCCTAAAAGAGCCAGGCCTTAATAAGAATCAGTATGAAAAAAGAATCATAAAATAGTCGGGGCGACTGGATTCGAACCAGCGACCCTCAGTCCCCAACTCTGTTGGGGACGCTACCTGTCAAACAAAAGCCAAAGCCAAGTAAGTGACCACAGGTCCGCACGAAGAAACACCCAAGAAAAATAGAGGAATAAGCTAAAAAGAAAGACAAAGAAGTCGGGTCGACCGGATTCGAACCAGCGACCCCCAGTCCCCAACACTGTTGGGGACGCTACCAGTCAAGCAAAAGCCAAAGCTGAGTAAGTGACCACAGGTCCGCACGAAGAAACACCCAAGAAAAATAGAGGAATAAG
>CAYXKO010000031.1:0-13518 GCA_964465435.1 uncultured Saprospiraceae bacterium
CACAGCAATGGTTGGTCTATATCGGAATCTTGATTGCAGCTCCCTTGTTTGGTTACCTCATAGACAACGAGGGCGTGACCAGTTACCTGCTGATCATTACGGGCATTGGCGTCATAGGATATATTCTGATCTCTTCCTTGTTTTTTGCCCAGGACAAAAACGAAGGGCAGCGGCTGGTCGTATTCCTGTTTTTGTTCTTCTTCCACATGATCTTCTGGACGCTTTTCGAACAGGCGGGTGGTTCACTGAACTTTCTGACCGATAAATACGTGGAAAAGCATGGTATTGAGACATCCATGTTCCAGTCCCTGAACGCCCTGTTCATCATTTTGCTGGCTCCTGTATTCACCTGGATCTGGAACTCCCTGAGTAAAAGGGACAAGGAGCCCAGGACTCCGATCAAGTTTACCTGGGCGCTTCTGCAAATGGCCCTGGGATACTTTATCATTGTGGCGGGCGCCCGCAGCGTGCTGGGCACGGTAAATGACGGAGCTCTTATACCTGTCATGTATCTGGTATTTATGTACCTCTTCCATACAACCGGCGAACTCAGTCTTTCACCGGTAGGATTGTCTGTGGTCACCAAACTATCTCCGGCCAAGACCGTGGGATTTGTGATGGGTACCTGGTTCCTTTCCATTTCGTTTGCACACAAAATTGCCGGAAAGCTGGGTCAGATGATCGCTTCACCGGGCAACGATGCAACGCCGTCCGAAGCACTCTCAGCTTATGTAGATGTGTATATGACCTGGGGCGTTTACATCACCCTGGGCGCGGCAGCACTATTGCTGGTACTGTCGCCCTGGCTGAAGAGGTGGATGCATGGGGTGCATTGATGTTGGATAACCCGACAGTGGTAAATATATTCTGAAGGTTTATTTCAGAAAAACGTCAAACCGGAAAGTGGCCCTGTGGTCGCTGAAACTGGAGGGTATTCCCCTGAAACGAAGCTGCAGTTGAAGGTCAAATCGTTCTGCCCTTAAAAAGGAACTGATCTCAGCGATCCCCGGCAACAGGGCAAATTCCCCGGTGCGTTCATTGGGCAGGGGATTTCCGATTCCGATTTGCTGGGTGGATGGAATGGATGGGTCGCGGATAAAAGCCCTCATTTCTTCCACAAACCCATAGCTGATGGGATTTGACAACAACGGGTTGACCGTGATGGAATACACCTGAACCCTGGCGATCATGCTGTCGTGCAGCTGATTGGCTTTGAGAAACTGATCCCAGCCCTGGGTAACGGTTCTTTCAAACACATGCGTTTTTAAGGGATTGGCGCCTGCCGGTATGGTGAAATCCATGATGTACTCCAGTTTATACTGTCCCTCATCGGGTTTGTGACAGGAGAGGGAGAGCAGGACCAACCCGGCCAAAAATAGATTCTTCATTTCCTCGTAACGCAGATTCCCGATATCTGTTTCAAAATTGGTGAGATGGTGATCATAAACCCGGGCAATCCTAGTTTTTTATTTGTTAAAAGAGCTTCTTTTCAAACCATTTGGTCTTGTTTCTTTTTGATAATTGTGTTCAGTCGCTTAATTTTGCGGCGCAGGCCCCGAAGTAAATATTAAAAATTTAAATAATATATAAATATGTCGCAGCCATTTGATTTTTCTTTGATACAGGGTATTTATTCCGAATACGGTCAAAAGATCCAGAAGATCAGATCCGTCCTGGGCAGACCCCTGACTCTGGCAGAGAAAATTCTCTACGCCCATCTGCATCCCGAGTCCCCGCTCAGGGAATATGTTCGGGGCAAGGACTACGTCTTTTTTGCTCCGGATCGCGTAGCCATGCAGGATGCGACGGCTCAAATGGCCTTGCTTCAGTTTATGACCTGTGGCAGAGACAAGACAGCTGTGCCAACCACGGTTCATTGCGATCACCTGATCCTGGCAAAAAATGGAGCCGGCAAGGACCTGGCTGATTCCAACGTCGAAAACGCAGAAGTCTTTGACTTTTTGCAAAGCATTTCCAATAAATACGGCATCGGTTTCTGGAAGCCGGGCGCCGGCATCATCCACCAGATCGTTTTGGAAAACTATGCCTTCCCCGGAGGCATGATGATCGGCACGGATTCTCACACACCCAATGCGGGAGGACTGGGTATGATCGCCATTGGAGTGGGCGGTGCTGACGCGGTGGATGTCATGACCGGCATGCCCTGGGAGCTGAAGATGCCCAAACTGATCGGTGTCAAACTGACCGGTAAGCTCAATGGATGGGCTTCTGCCAAGGATGTGATCCTGAAAGTGGCCGGAATTCTGACCGTAAAGGGAGGAACCGGAGCCATCGTGGAATATTTTGGCGAGGGCGCCCAATCCTTGTCCTGTACAGGCAAAGGCACCATTTGCAACATGGGGGCTGAGATTGGGGCGACCACCTCTACCTTTGGCTACGATGAGTCCATGGGACGGTACCTCAGAGCCACAGGCAGGGCTTCCATCGCAGATCTGTGCGACCAGAATGCCACGCATCTTACCGGAGACGCTGAGTGCTACGCAGATCCTGAAAAGTATTTTGACCAGGTCATCCATATAGACCTGTCTACCCTGGAGCCGCACATCAACGGGCCTTACACACCGGATCTAGCCTGGCCGCTGTCCCAGTTTGCCAAGGCAGTCAAGGAAAACAATTATCCTGAAAAACTCGATGTGGGACTCATTGGTTCCTGCACGAACTCTTCATACGAAGACTTGTCCAGGGCGGCATCACTGGCCAGACAGGCAGTGGAAAAAAAGCTCATGGTCAAATCTGAATTCACCGTGACACCGGGATCTGAACAAATACGATATACCATCGAAAGGGATGGAATTTTGTCTGATTTCGAAAAGATGGGCGCGGTCGTTTTGGCCAATGCCTGCGGTCCCTGTATCGGACAGTGGGCCAGGCACAACTCCGACCCCTCCCGCAAGAATTCCATCATCACTTCCTTCAACCGCAATTTTTCGAAGCGCAACGACGGCAATCCCAACACGCACGCCTTTGTTGCTTCACCGGAAGTGGTGACCGCACTGGCAATTGCCGGATCGCTCAGCTTCAACCCCCTGACAGATACCCTGGTCAATGAAAAGGGTGAGGCAGTCAGACTGGATCCTCCTCAGGGATACGAGTTGCCACCGGCCGGATTTGACGTCAAGGATGCGGGTTACCAGGCCCCGGCCGCAGACGGTAGTTCAGTGCAGATCAGCATCCGCCCCGACAGCCGCAGGTTGCAGGTGCTGGCACCCTTTAAGCCCCTCAGCGTCGAACAGCTGCATGGCATGCGCCTCCTGATCAAAGCGCAGGGCAAATGTACCACAGACCACATCTCAATGGCCGGTCCCTGGCTGGAGTTCAGAGGCCATCTCGAGAATATTTCCAACAACTGTCTGATAGGCGCTGTGAATTTCTTCAACGGGGAATCCAACAAGGTGCTCAATTTCATCAGCAATGAATACATGCCTGTACCGGATTCAGCCCGCTTATACAAGGCCAATTCGGTAGGGACCATCGTGGTGGGTGAGGAAAACTATGGCGAGGGATCTTCCCGCGAGCATGCGGCTATGGAGCCGCGTTACCTCGGGGTTAAAGCGGTCATCGTCAAGTCATTTGCCCGCATACACGAGACCAACCTGAAGAAGCAGGGCATGCTCGCCCTGACCTTCCAGAATCCGGCAGATTACGATCTGATCCGTCAGGATGATGTCTTTGACATCAAAGGCTACGATACCATGTCTCCGGGCGTTCCGCTTGAATTGCAGGTACACCATCAGGATGGAACAACGGACCGCATCCTGCTTCAGCATACCTACAATGCAGCCCAGATCGACTGGCTTCGCGAAGGGTCTGCTCTCAACAAGATCCGAAAGGAGCTTTCCTGATTTCTGTCAGTAGAAAAAATTACATAGATTTGGTCATTAATTGATTCATCAAACAAAGACCAAGTTTATGCTCAAAGAATTCAAGGAATTTGCCCTCAAGGGCAACCTCATCGACATTGCCGTGGGTCTGGTCATGGCAACGGCTTTCGCGACAGTCACTTCCTCATTTGTGGATGGACTCTTTATGCCTTTGGTATCCAAAATTTTCCAATTCGGCGATTTCAAAACCGCCCGGATCGTTCTGGATGCTGCCGAGTTAGGTCCGGACGGGTCTGTGTTAAAACCAGAAAACGCTTTGTACTACGGCACTTTCATCTCCTCCGTGATCAACTTTTTGATCGTGGCTTTTGCCATGTTCATGATCGTTAAGGCTATGAACGCGGTTTCAAAGAAAGAAGGACCGGCTGCCTGAATTTTGGAAAATCAGGCTTGCAAAATGGCCGTCTGATTAAGGCTCTGGGTATTATTTTGCCTTTCGGGACGAGTTCAGGCGGAAGGAAGTTTGGTTTTCTATTTTAGTATTAACTGACCGGTTTGATAGGCCGGCTGGTCAGTCCTGTATCCCATGTCGGGCCGGATTGAACTTATACCGATGAGCTTGCAGAGTAAAGGGACCTTCCCATCTTCATACATTAAAAATTTATTTAATATATGAACGATTGGTCAGATTCCTTGTTTTAGTTTATATTTGCGTTTTAGTTTAAAATCAGGCAACATGATTAGAAATCTACTACTCTCCGTTTTTCTTTTATCTGCTGCGCTGGGATTAGATGCTCAGGCCAAGAAGTACATTTTTCTGGAGCATTTCACCAACACCCTTTGTGGCGTTTGTGGCGCCACCAATCCGCGTTTCTATAATCTTTTGAAGAACTACGAGGATGATTACCATCACCTTTCGGTACATCCCTCTTTCCCATATTCGCAATGCAGTCTCTATCAGGCAAACAAGGCCGAGAACAGCGCACGTGCCAGTTTTTACAACATCAGCAGCACCCCTACTGTGATGATCAATGGTACCCGCCGCATGGCAGCCGGTTCGATCACTGCCTCCATACTGGATGCTGAGTTAAACAAGACCGCTCCGGTCGCGATCCAGGTCAGGGAAACCGGAGGCTCCATGAGGAATATCTCTATAGAAGTCAAAACCGTGGGCACAAAGCCAGGCGGCTCATACAGAATTTACGTGGCTGCAGCGGAACGAATCCTCAATTTCAATGCCCCCAACGGCGAAAAAGTACACCAGAATGTCTTCAGAAAATTCCTGAGCTCCGTGGATGGAGACGTGATTCAACTGGCAGAAACCGGCAATTCGGTGAATCTGAGCTATAACATGGTGGTAGAGCCAAACTGGAAGGAAAGTGAAATGTATGCCCTGGTCTGGATCCAGGATGTGACCACCAAAGAAGTGATCAACTCCGGAAATAAGTTTGACGAGGATATCAGCTCCACTTATCAGCCCCGCAGCATTGATTTCAAGGTGTTGACAAATCCTGTCAAGAACAACCTGCTCGTTCAGTTTGAAAAAGTTGGGAATGGCGAATACGCGGTACTCAACATCATGGGTCAGGTTATGGAGCGGGGTCCCATTCAGTCATTTGTCGGCCAGCTTGATCTGGATGTGAGTCATTACAAAAAAGGGATCTATTTGATCAGGGTTCAGTCTGGCAATCAAAAGCTTACCAAGCGCTGGATCAAGGAGTAATTCCACGTTTTCGCACTTTAATTTTTTTCAACAAGGCATACTCCGGTGTCAGGGGTATCGTATCAATGTCATAATAATCTGGCGGGTCTTGTCAATTTGTCATGTTTTTTTTGATTGGCATTTTCTTTGACGTGAATGTCAAAAAATCCACAGAACCATGCAAAAAGGCAGAATATCAGTCCAGACCGAGAACATATTCCCCATTATCAAGAAATTTCTATACTCCGAGCAGGAAATATTTCTGCGGGAGTTGATCTCAAACGCAGTCGACGCCACCTCCAAAATCAAGGCGCTGGCAAACCGGGGTGAGGCCAAAGGGGAACTCGGCAACCTCAATATTGAAGTGATTCCGGACAAGGAAAACAAGACCCTGACGATCCGCGACCGGGGCATAGGCATGGACGAGGAAGAGGTAAACAAGTACCTGAACCAGGTGGCCTTTTCATCAGCCCAGGAGTTTTTGGATAAGTACAAGGACGAGCTGAACATCATCGGGCACTTTGGACTTGGCTTCTACTCAGCCTTTATGGTATCCGATAAAGTGGAAGTCCTGACCAAATCCTATAAACCCGATGCAAAGGCAGTGCTGTGGACTTGTACCGGAGATACGGAATATGCCATAACCGAGGCAGAACGGCCTGAAAGGGGTACGGATATTGTCCTCCACCTCAGTGAAGATGCTTTGGACTATCTGGACGAGCACAAGCTCGAAACCTTGCTTGAAAAATTCTGCAAGTTTCTGCCGGTACCCATTCAACTCGGCACCCGCAAGGAGAAAATCAAGGAGGGAGATCAGGAGCAGGAAGTCGATGTGCCCAACATCATCAACAATACCAATCCCCTTTGGAAAAAAGCACCTGCTGACCTTACGGATGAGGATTACCTGAATTTTTATCAGGAACTATACCCGTTTAGCCAGCCACCACTTTTTTGGATACACCTCAACATCGATTATCCTTTTAACCTGACAGGTGTTTTGTATTTTCCCAAAATCACGACCCAGTTTGAGGTTCAGAAAAACAAGATTCATCTGTATTCCAATCAGGTATTTGTCACGGATGATGTAAAGGAAATCGTTCCGGAATTTCTGATGCTGCTTCATGGCATCATCGATTCACCCGATATCCCGCTCAACGTTTCCCGTTCCTACCTTCAGTCAGATGCCAATGTGCGCAAGATAACAGGCTACATCACCAAGAAAGTGGCTGACAAGCTGAACGAACTTTTCAAGAAGGACAGACCTGATTTTGAAAGCAAATGGAGCGATATCGGCACTTTCATCAAATACGGCCTGATCTCTGATGAAAAATTTGCCGAGCGCGCCATGGATTTTGCCTTGCTGAAAAATACGGAGGACAGCCATTTCACGGTTGAGGAATACAAGGAGAAGATAAAGACAGTCCAAACAAATAAAAACAACCGGCTGATCTGCCTATATACCCACGACAGGCAAATGCACTACAGCCTAATAAGCCAGTGCAGGGAAAGGGGATATGACGTCCTTCTGATGGATCAGATCATCGACAACCATTTCATTCAGCACCTGGAGTATAAAGCCGAGATGAGCTTCAAACGGGTGGATGCGGATACCATAGACCAACTCATCGAAAAAGATGAAAAACAGGAATCCGTATTGTCACAGGATGAACAGAATCAGCTGCAGTCTGTCTTCAAATCTGTGGTGCTAAACCAGGATTCTCAGGTGGAGGTAAAAGCCCTGTCCCCCAACGATCCCCCGGTGCAGATCATCCGTCCGGAGTTCATGAGAAGGATGTCCGAAATGCAGCACATGATGCACATGATGAAGGGAGATCAAAACGATTTGTTTAAAGATCATTACCAGCTGATCGTTAATTCCAATCATCCCTCCATTGCCCAAAAAATGATTCAGGCGGAGGAAGCTCAGAAAATGGAAATGGCCACCTACCTCACGGAGCTGGCACTGTTGGAGCAACAAATGCTGAAGGGTCCCGCGCTCAATGATTTCATTCAAAAAAGTCTGAGCAGGGTTTAGTTCTCTCGCAGCGGCCTCAACTTACATTGAGCCGCTCGTCCTTACCCAGAGCCTTGTACCGTCCTTTGGAGAATGCCGATCCATTGAAGCGAATGTTTTGCTCAAGCAGTTCCTGTTTCTTGTCTTCCGGAAGGGCGACGTAGTCCGCGCATTTTTTGGAGCAGCATTTTTCGTATTTCGCAGCACACTCTTCACATTGGATGAAAAGTATGTGACAATGGTCATTCAGGCAGTTCGTGTGGTGGTCGCAGGGTTTGCCACACTGATGACATACGCTGATCACTTCATCTGAAATACGCTCTCCGAGGCGTTCGTCGAATACAAAATTTTTTCCGATGAACTTATTTTCCAGTCCCTGTTCGTGCACCTGTCTGGCATATTCGATGATGCCACCGTTGAGCTGATAAACGTCCTTGAACCCCCTGAATTTCATGTAGGCTGAAGCCTTCTCACAACGGATCCCGCCGGTGCAATACATCAGGACCGGCTTGTCCTTTCTATCCTGCAGCATATCCGCAATGATGGGCAGGGACTCCCGGAAGGTAACCACATCCGGAGTGATGGCATTTTTAAAATGTCCCACTTCGCTTTCATAGTGGTTTCTCATATCCACGATCACGGCATCCGGATTTTCAGAAAGGGCGTTAAATTCCCCAGCATTGAGATGTGTGCCGCAATCCGTAACATCAAAGGCGCGGTCATCAAGTCCATCCGCCACTATTTTTTTTCTCACCTTGATGATGAGTTTAAAAAAACTCTTACCATTATCTTCAATGGCATAATTCAGACGGATGTTCTGCAGGAATATAATTTGATCTTTTGCTTCCTTGAATTGCTCCAGTAAGCGGGTGGGAACCGAAATCTGAGCGTTGATCCCCTCGGTCGCAACGTATATCCTACCCAGGACACCTGCTGGTTCAAACAACTGGTACAGGTGATCGCGAAACAGCTGAGGGTTGCCAATATTGGCATACTTGTAAAATGAGATCGTGGTGCGTTCTTCCTGGCTTTTCTGAAGGTTTTCGATCAGTACCTTTCTGTTGACGCGGTTGAATAAAAATCGGGACATGGGACTTGCTTTACTGTTTGACGAATTTCTGGAAGTTGTTTTGGTCATCCATTCTGATCAGATAAACACCAGCCGGCAGATGGCCTATGTACACCTGCTTTTCAGGCTCTGTGCAAATAATGCTCATCACCTGCTCTGACAGGGCATTGTATATGCGAAACTGATGAGTTCCTTCCGAGAGGGGCATAAGCCGGATGTATTGCTGGGCCGGATTGGGACTCAAGGAAAATGAGTTGGGGAGGGAATTCAGATCCCGGGTCTTGAGTATAATGGCCATTCTGACCGCAGCCTCTGCCTGGATTTTTCCATACCCATACATATGGTTGGGCACAGCGCTATTGTCCAGGGAATCACAACTAAGCTCCGAATCATGAGCACGGGAAGTAAGTCTGATGATCTCGCTGATCTGATCCACCTGGCCTGCCAGGGCTGGATTGGCGCTGATGATCAGGGCCACCAGTCCCGCAACATGAGGACCAGCCATACTGGTGCCATACCAGGCTTCCAGGTTGCCGGACAGGGGCCTGCTCAAAACTGCACTGCCCGGAGCCACGACATCCGGTTTGATGCGCTTGCTGTTGTCAACATAAACAGGACCGGTGCTACTGAAATTGCTGATGGTGTCATTTTCCGCAAAAGAGCCCACGGTAAGACTGTTTTTAAATAAGGCGGGCGGATTGGCTATGGTGCCGCAGCGATTGCCGGAATTACCCGCAGAGACTACGACCACGACGCCGGCAAGGGTCAGGTGATCGACCACCTCTTCCATGAACATGAAGTTACCGGGATTGCAGCCTTCGGATTCGCTGCAATACCAGCTGTTGTTGATGGCATGTGGTGCCAGGTCGGTGTTGGGGTTTTGGCCGTTGAGGTCAGTAGGTGCCAGGAAAAATTCAAAACATTCGATGTAAGTATCTGGAGCTCCGTTTCCACGTTCCATATTGCGGCAACCCATCCAGCTGGCTTTAGGGGCCACTCCATAGGCAAGCTCGTCTGAAAATCCCACCATGGTACCGGCAGTATGGGTGCCATGCCCGTGGTCATCACAGGGTTCTTTGAGGTTCAGACCGCAAGGATTGAGGCTGTCAGCACTGAGCGGACTGATCTTGTGGATGGCATCATGCCAGTTGTAATCGTGTTTTACGCCTGATCCATCCCAGCCACGATATTTTTCCTTGATACCCTGCATATCCCATTTATATCCGGTATCCTGTCCGGCCAGGGTGACACCCTGCCCTTCAATTCCCAGCTCCCATGCCTTGTCGGCCCTGATTCTTTTAAGCCCCCAGGTAAGTTCAGGATTACGGCTGTTTAACTCCCTCAAGCTTCTGTCCACAGCAGGAACGGTCCTAACCGGCTCGTTGTAGTAGATTGCCTTGATGTCTTTACGAAGTACGAGTTCTGAAAGGACATCGGAGCTGATGTCGGCTTTGATTGCATTGATGATCCAGAAACTTCTGAAATCAACCTTACGAGCGGTAAGGAAGGAAATAAGGTCCGATTGGCTGGTTTGGGCCAGGGTTTTTAACCTGTTGAATACAAATGCGGTCTTTTCTTCCTTTTTCCAGGATTTCAGGTACCCTGAAAAGTCGGGAGCATCCTTCAATTGGATGATAACCTCTGCGCTGCCATTGCGTTCCAATGCATTTAAGACTGAAGGATGTACGGAAGGGCCTTGAGAGAATGAAAATTGAATGAAACAGAGAAACAAGAATGTAGAAATGATTTTTTTCACGGTCTGTGGTACTTTCCGCAAAGATACAAAAGTGCTCTGACCCCGATCCCAATTCATGGCTTTCTGGACGCACAAATAGAGAGGGGAGCGTGGTCAAGCCGCTCCCCTCAGTGGGTGTTATCAAAGCAGGTGAAATAAGCCTTATATTTTTTTAATTCAGATACCGGGCTGGGAAAGATGAGTTCTAAATCCTGCTTCCCCGCCCGGATAGCTGTTTAGGGTGTTTACTTGCGCGTGTTGAATCCCAGGGATAACCCTATCCTTGGACTGTCTTTTCTGATGACTGCATAGGCGTTTACAGGGAAGTTCATGTTGCCGCTCCGAAAAGATTTTCCGACAGCCAGCACCAGTCCTCCTTCTATCTTCAGCTTTCCATCCCGGTGGAGCGTGGCTTTTTCAGTACCCTCCGGATTTTTGCCTTCCACCCAGCGACCTCCTTCATGGTAATAGCCTAACTTTCTCGTCACGGTTGAAAAGTTGGTGCCCACCGCAAATTCAAAGCCGGTCTTATTGGAACGAATGCCATGCATGATGCCAAGACTCGGAATAAAGGCCCCTTGTTCGATCGCATTGATCAAAGGGATGAATTCAAACAGACCTTGAATATTGCCCTGGTTGAGGTAAGAAACCTCAAACTGGTACCCGATGTGGGAAGCTATGGGTTCGACACCCCAGCCACCCTGGTTTTCGGGTCTCCTGTAGTCGCGGGCATCGGGACCCAGCATCATGCCAAAGCCAAATCTGGGACCGCTGAGGTTGAGTTTATTTACGTTGGGATTGTTCAGCGTGTTTTCCAGTGTTTGGATGGTCGTGACTTTCTTAAAGGACTCCTCGTCATAGGCAAGGTCGTGCATCTTTTTCAGGGTGATCTCGATCATCATTGCGATCCGATCTTCGAGATTCAGGAATTCCATGGAGAAGGACTTTTCCACCTGTCCGGTTGATACATCAATGAGTCTGAATGTAAGGTAGATCTTGTCGCTGAAACGTTCAATACTACCTCCCATGACTTTCTGGCTTTCAGTCAGTTTTCCGATGCGCAACATGCATTGTTTGCTATAGCAATCCTGCAAGGAAAAGCCATCCTGGCCGGCGGCGTATTCCGCATCCCTGCGGTTGGTTACATCGTAAATGTTGAGTTTTCTGAGTTCGTGGATGACCAGGTCTGTGACGAGGCTGCTGTCGAGTTTGGTTCCCTTGACTTCCACACCTGCCAGGGTGATCACCGGCATGGGGGCGGAGTTATGGGCAAAGAGATGAAGGTTAAGCAATAGAGCTCCAAAAATTGTTGTCGTTTTTAAAATTAATGATTTCATAGTTAAAAAAATTTGTGATGGGACAAAAGTACCGGCCGGAGCAAGGCATTATTTGTCTCAATCGGATAAACTCATATTAAAATTTATTTAATATGTAGAATCGTCTCAAATTTCCTTTTAGGGCTTTTCGTGAAAAATTGCATTTCCCGATGAAATACCGTGAACCCGGCTGTTTCATTTAAAGTGCATGATCGGGATTGGCATAGGTAATTCCGTCCGGGCCGGGGAAGTAAGCTCAGCGTTAGGTATAAAATTGTCTTGTAAAAGAATAGAAAGCTCAAATCAATCAAGCTGAACCCGCCCCGGGAATTACCCCGGTTGTATGCTTGCGCGGGTACAATGACCGGCGCCCATTTATAATAAGGTCAGCCGCAGGAATGGACGGATGTGTTCATCTTTCAGCGATACCTGTCTTATGAATAGAATAAACCGCCGGGGTTCCGGTGCAAAATATCAGGCGATTGCCGGACAGGGTTTTTTATTCTGATTTGGATTACCTGGATTTAGGCGAACGGACCTTAATGAGTATCCTCGCGGGGAAGATCCTTGACCCTGGACATGGCCATCATTTGCTTGAGCGTCTGATCCATATTATCCAGGCTTCCATCCAAAAAGATGACATTTCCGCGTCCGTGTTCCGCAAAGTTTTTAACGGCCTCGGTCCACATGCTGAACATGATCAGGGAGGTGTCCAGGTTGGATTCCTGCATCAGTTTGGCTGCGTGGGTCATTCCTTTGGCTATTTCTTCGCGGAAAGAGGCAATTCCCTGACCCCGGAGCTGGGCGGCCAGGCGTTCTGCCTCTGCGGCAATCTTGATGGCATTTCCTTCGGCTTCCGCAGCTTTAGTTTTGGTGATCAGGAGCGCCTGACCTTCGTTTTCGGCTGCCGCTTTGAGGTTATTGGACGCCACGACCTTGGCCATGGACCGCATGACCTCCTCGTCAAAGGTGATGTCATTGATCTGCAGATCGATCAGATGGTAGCCCCATTCTTCCAGTGTTTTGTCGAGATTTTCTTTTACGTTTTCCACGATCTCCCGGCGCAGCGTCAATACTTCGCTTTGCCTTTTGGTGGCAACGAATGCACGCACCGACCCTTCAATGGATCGGATGAGAGCCTGCATCAGATTCCGGTCATCCACAAATTTAAAGGCGACATTTTTAATGGTTTCCTCTTCGTGGTCTAAGACGGAATAGAGCAACATGGCTGTAAAATTAACATTGGCCTGGTCCATGGTGACGGCCTGAAAGCCAAGCTCTGCACTTCTGTTTTGAATTGAGATCCGTCTGTATATGGATTCGATCAGGGGAATTTTGACATTGAGTCCGGGCTTGAGCAGCCGGCGGTACTTTCCAAATATGGTGATGACGGCCACGGTGCCCTGCTGAACGGTCACAAATGAAAACACCAGCAGGATCAGAAAGAGAACCGCAAGAATGATGGTAGTAATATCCATGGTTAGCTAAATATTAGAAGTGAGGAAAATTTCGATCCGGGCAACTCCCGAAGATTCAAATATAAAGCAAAACCGGAAACTCGGTTTTTAAATCAAGTATCTTCCTTCGATGGGCATCCTGCGACCCTGACCAAAAGCTTTGGAAGACACGCGCAGGACGGGAGCAGCCTGGTGTCTTTTGAATTCTGCCTGGTTGACCATTTTCAAAGACCGATGCACAATTTGTCTGTCGTGTCCCATGGCTATGATCTCCTCCGGTCCCTTTCTTTGTTCTATATATTGATACAAAATGGGGTCCAGGAGATGGTATTCGGGTAATGAATCGCTGTCTTTTTGACCGGGCCTGAGTTCGGCAGAAGGGG
>CAYXKO010000032.1:0-13175 GCA_964465435.1 uncultured Saprospiraceae bacterium
CCTGTCTTTTCCCAAAGTGGCTTCAAATGGCCTGATCGGGGAATCCGGATCTTTTCCGTTGATTCCATGTACTCTCTCAATCTCAGATTTCGCATGCAGAACCGGGCAACCTACACCACGGTGAGCGAAGATGACTTCAGCGCCAGGGACGTAGAGGCCCGCGTAAGGAGATTGCGTCTCACCCTGGATGGGCATGTCTATACCAAAAAGCTAACCTACAAGATACAGCTTTCGTTTTCCCGCGGGGATATGGACTGGAACGGAACAGATAACTCCAGCATCAACAACAGCCCGAATGTGGTGAGAGATGCGGTGCTTAACTACCAGGTTAACAAAAGCCTTCAGGTATCCTTTGGGCAAACCAAGTTGCCCGGCAACAGACAGAGGGTCATCTCTTCGGGTGCACAGCAATTTGTGGACCGCACCATTGTCAATGCAACATTTAACATTGACCGCGATTTTGGCGCATTTTTCAATTTCCGAAACCAGATCATTGGCCTGGACTATGTTCTTAAGGGTGCTGTTACTTCCGGGGAGGGAAGAAACTCCAATCTATCGAGAGGAGGTGGACTGGCCTATACGGGACGAATTGAATTGTTGCCTCTGGGCCACTTTACCAATGGGGGAGATTACTTTGAGGGCGACTTAGAACGCGAACCAAGTCCCAAAATATCTCTTTGTGCCACGGTTTCGCACAACGAAGGAGCACTGCGACTTGCCGGTCAGTTGGGGAATGATCTGTATCAATCCAGAAGTATGGATTACTACGAGGCTGATTTCCTGTTTAAATACAACGGCATTGCCCTGAGCGCAGAATATATGAGAAGGAATACCAATGACCCTTTTACCGTCAATGCCACAGGCGCCAGGCGCGTGATATACGAAGGAGAGGGGGCTATGTCCCAGCTCAGCTATTTGTTTAAAAATAATGTGGAAATTGCGGGTCGCTATGCATTTGTGACTCCCGCGGACCGGGTAAAATTTGTCCATCCGTCCACGGTCAACTATACCCTCGGCATCACCAAATACCTGGCCCATCACCGGTTGAAAATCCAGTCCAATCTGATGTATCAGACAGTGATACAGAAAGTGGATGGTGCAGCTGACAACAAACTGAACAACTGGCAACTGGCATTCCAAATGGAATTGGGCATTTGATCGATTCGATGGATCCGCTTTGCCAGATAAGCTACTGATTGCATATCGGATATGATGAATATATCTATCTGACGTCCGGAAAGGACCCAATAGGCTATTAATCCGGTAATTTCAAAATTTAGGCAAGGAGATCGCTCAGGGCCTTCTTCCCATTACAGGCCTGTGAAAAAGATCGGATATCTCCAAGAGAAGCTATAAAAGCGCCGGCGGGATTAATGGCGCACCTGTTTGAAATTCCCCGAGGAATATGACTCCTGATATTCCATTTGCCAGGATGAATCCCTCCTGTTTTCAATTCAAAGATGTTCCAATCAAACGGAACTTTTGCCAATAAAAAAAGCCCCTGTGTAAAAACACAAGGGCTTTAAAATTCGATATTTTACCTGCTACTATTTCGACTTGGAAAGTTCGTACAACTTGGCAACATCCGGAGTGATCACAAACTCGATCCTTCTGTCCAGGTTGGCACCCTGACCTGTAGGTTCGAAGTTGGACCTTCCTGCTGCAGTCAGTTGGGTGGCATCCACTTTCTGACCAAGCAAGTACCTGACCACATTGGTGGCCCTCAGGGTAGACAGTTCGAGGTTGTCCTTGTAGGGAGCATCGTCCTTGACACCGGACTTGTCAGCGTGTCCTTCAACCAATACATGAATGGCCGGGCTCTTTTTGAAGATGTCGGCAAGACCCTTCACGATTTTCTGACCATTTTTATTGAGGTTTGGAGAACCCTTGGAGTAAATGACGCGGTTTGGCAATGATACGTAAAGCTTATCACCTTCCTGGCGTACGGTGAGGTCCGTACCTTCCAGAGCGGAAAAGGCTTTGCGGATCTCAGCTTTGATCCTCTGGATCTCGTCATCTTTTGCCTTGGCCATTTTTTCCAGGTCGGTCACCTGCATTTTGTATTTGTTCATTTCGCCATTGGCAGCACTCAAATCTGAATTGAGCTTGGACACTTGTTTTTCAAGGCCCATTTTATCATTTTCGCAACCCGTCAATTTTGACTTCTGCGATTCCAGCATTTTCTGGAGGTTTTCGTTTTCAGACTGAAGGGCCTTGTACTTCTTGGAGGAGACGCAAGAGGAAGCACCCAAAAGTCCTGCCATCAATAAAACAAAGAACTTGGTTTTCATTTTTCTAAATATTGATTTTTTAATAATTTGAATTGTTCGCCGCAAAGATACTACAAAATGCATACCAATTATCCACCCCAACGGTAAGATTTACTGTCCAATCCGCATAAATCTATGACCCGGTTGGTCACTGTGGCCAAAATTTCGTCTATATTGCCGGGTCCTGAGTAAAATGAAGGAATGGCGGGGCATATAATTCCCCCGGCCAGGGTCACCATCCGCATGTTTTCAATGTGGATCAGGCTGAATGGAGTTTCGCGGAGGACGAGGATGAGTTTTTTGCGTTCCTTCAGCATAACCTGGGCGGCCCGGCTCATGAGGTCATCGGCCAATCCATGGGCTGCCTTGGCCAGAAAACCGGAGGAACAAGGACAAACGATCAAGGCATCCCAGCCTGCCGACCCGGATGCAAAGGGGGCATGAAAGTCATGGGCGTCGTAATACCGGAATGGATAGGAATCCCATGATTTCTGGGGATTTTCCATTTTCCAGTTGACCTTGGCCTGTTCGCTGAAAACAAGTCCTAGCTCAACACTTTCTGTTTTGATTAAACGGTCCAATAATACGCGCGCATATCCGGCACCACTGGATCCGGAGACCCCAACTGCTATTTTCATTGCTTTTATTAAATTACTTCCGCTACCACAAAGATGCTCCCTGCCACAACTACCAGCTCCCCTTCAGCGGCCTGTCTTTTTGCGGCAGCAAGCGCATTTCGGACCTTTTTATAGGCCTTGCCTTCCAGACCAGCCGCCCCGGATTGTCTTTGCAGTTCTGAGCAATCCAAGGCCCTGGGTATGGAAGCCTGAGTAAAATAGTAAATGGCATTTCGGGGCAATAGGTTCAGGATCTTATCGAGTGACTTGTCCTTTACAAAACCGCAGACAATATGAACCCTGGGATATTTTTGGTTGCGGATCCATTCGCACAGGAAACGGATCCCATCCTCGTTATGCGCAGAATCCATCAACACATCGAAAACGCCTTTAGAGAAATGCCACCTCCCCATGATACCGGTCAGAGACGCGGTATGTTCCAGGGCATATTTGATTTTTTCGTGATCGGGATGCAGGCCGGTAATTTTGCAGTACAGAAAAAATCCTGCCAGTGCGGTCCTGTAGTTTTCAAGTTGATAGGGGCCCTGCAGGGCAGGTTTGAAAAGGGGATTGCCGGTAGGGTCAAAAAATTGATTCACCTCGGATACCTCATCTGCGTAAAACAGGTCAGATCCGGTGTCCCGCGCTTTCTGTTTGAAAACTTCCCGGGTCTCTGCTTGCCTCCTGCCGATCAGAACAGCTGTGCTCCTTTTGATGATTCCCGCCTTTTCCGCAGCGATTTTTTCGAGGCTGTCGCCCAGCATATCCATATGGTCCCAGCTGATGTTGGTGATCACACTCAGCACCGGGGAAACGATATTGGTTGAATCAAGCCTGCCTCCCAGACCGGTCTCTATGGCGGCCACATCCACTTTTTCGTGTTCAAACCAGTCAAGTGCCAGAGCGAATCCCATTTCGAAAAAGGAAGGCTTGATCTGCTCCAGAGCGGCTATGTTATTTTTGATGAAGCGACTCAGAAATCGCTTATCCACCATCTTTCCGTTCACCTTTACCCTTTCCCTGAAATCCCGATAATGCGGTGAGGTGTAAAGGCCCGTAACCAGCCCGTGGGTCTGCATCATGGCCGCCATCAGGTTTGTCACCGAGCCTTTCCCATTGGTCCCTGCTATGTGCACGCATTTCAGGTTTTTCTCCGGATGGCCCAGTGCCTTGCACAAGGCCAGTATGTTGGTCAGATCTTTTTTAAATGCGGATTTACCCTCCCGCTGAAACATGGGCAGGTGGTCGTAAATATATTTCAGTGCTTCGCTGTACTTCAATTCTTCGGGCGATTCAAATAATTATTGGAATTAAATTCAATCAAGTTTCAGCGCTTCCACCCAATGGACCGCTTTTCTCTCAGCAAAATGTTCAATCTGGTGTCTGCAACTGAAGCCCTGTGCCAGTACCGTCGTTTCCGGATCTGAATTACGGATGGCAGGAAGCAGGGATAATTCTCCTATCTTTTTTGAAATGTCGTAGTGCTTCTTTTCATAGCCAAACATACCCGCCATCCCGCAGCATCCTGAGGAAATCTCCCGTAGTTGCACACCCTCTGAGTTCTCAAACAATTTGTGGACCGACTGAGTCGAATTCAAAGCTTTTTGATGACAATGACCATGGAACAGGTAGTTTCCACTTTTAAATCCGGGAAATTCATTCAGATTGCCAAGCTCCTTTTCCTTGAGCAAAAAGTCTTCCAGCAACATGAAGCGATCCCGAAGGGCAAACCACCGTCCGTCCGTCATCAGGTCGGCCAGATCGTCAGAGAAGGCGCTGGCGCAGCTCGGTTCCGTGAGCAAAACCGGAATGCCCCGGCTCAGATAGGGTTCCAGGGTTTGGTATGTGGACTCGCCTCTCTGTCTGGCTAGATCCAGCATGCCTCTGGACATGATGGGCCTCTGGCAGCAACCCCGGTCCATCACAGTGACCCGATAACCCAGGCGCTCCAGCAGCTTAAATGAGGATCTGCCTATTTCCCCGTCGTGGTGACGGGTATAGCAGTCTGCAAAAAGCACGACTTCTTTTCCCTGTTCGTTTCTGCTTGGGTGGTCCTTGCTGCGAAAGGGTCTTGGACTGAACAAAGGAAGGATCCTTCTTTGATCGATACCCGATGATATCTCCAGCAACTTTCGAAACCAGTCTGATTTGATCAGCTTGTTTGCAATGGTAGAAAAGGCGCCGGTCGCCAGTTCTGAGAGCAGACCCTGATTTCTGACCAGGAGATCCGCGGCATTGTAGCTTTTTTTTGATTTTTGAAGGTGGAGGATTTCCGACTTTAGTTTGGACATGTCCACATTGCTGGGACATTCCGATTTGCAGGCCTTGCAGGATAGACACAGGTCCAGTACATCGAGCAGGCTTTCGGATTGAAGGCCCTCCGGATCCAGCTGGCCGCTGAGGGCCAGGCGCAGGGAGTTTGCCCTTGCGCGGGTGCTGTCCTTTTCATCCAGCGTGGCCCGGAAGCTGGGACACATAGTGCCACCTGAGGTTTTGCGACATTCACCTACCCCGTTGCACAGATGAGCCGCCTCGTGAAAACTGCCTTCTGCGCGGTATTGGTACATCGACCTGAAGTCCTGATCCCGGTAAGCAGGCCCATACCGGAGGTTCTCATCCACGGGTGGAGAATCCACTATTTTACCGGGGTTCATGAGGTGAAGAGGATCAAACAGCTCTTTCGTCTGGCGGAAAGCCTGGTATAATTTTTTGCCAAAGAATAATTCATTATAGGGGCCCCTGGCAAGTCCGTCCCCATGTTCTCCGCTCCAGGAACCCTTATATTTCTGGACGAGCGCCAGGGTTTTGAGCGAAATATTCTTCATTCTCTGTATGTCCTGAGGATCCCTCAGGTCCAGCATGGGCTTTACGTGTAGCAATCCCACGCTTGCGTGTGCATAGGCGACCACAGGGGTTTGTTCCTGGCGACAGACCTCATAGACCTCCATGATATAATCTGCCAGGTGTTCCAAAGGCACTGCTGCATCTTCGATGAAGGCTATGGGTTTGCGATTGCCCTTGACACCCATAAGCAGGCCTAATCCCTTTTGCCTTACCGTAAAAATCTTACGGATCTCCTCCGCTTCGCTGAAGACCGGATAGGCATAACCGATGCCCTTTGCCTTCAGGTGATCCGCCATTTGGACCGCCTTGCTTCTGGAATCTTCTTTGTTGTTGCCGTAGAATTCCACCACGAGAGCCCCTTTGGGATTACCCTCGATGAACCCGCAATACCTCCGGGTCTCAATGTTCTCCCGGCTTTTTTGAATCAGCAATTCATCCAGAAGTTCCACGGCCGCGGGACCAAATCGGACCATTTCGGATACATGGGCGATCGACTCGTAAAATGAATCGAAGTGCACCACGCAAACCGACTGGTGCGCCGGATTGGGCACCAGTTTCACCTTTGCGGACAGAATCAGGCCCAGGGTACTTTCGCTGCCGGTGATGATCCTGCTCAGATTCCAATGATCCCCCAGAAATTCGTCCAGGTTGTATCCTCCAACCCTGCGCATGACCTTGGGAAACCGCTCCAGGATCTCTTCGCGGTTATCGCTTACGATCTTCAGGAGGCCTTTATAAAGCTGACTTTCGCGGGAATTACCGGACAACTGTTCTTCCAGTTGAGCTGGTGCCAAATCCCTGCAATGGATGATGCTCCCGTCCGCCAGCAACACTTTCAGCTCCAGCACGTGATCCAGGGTCTTGCCATAGAGTATGGAGCGGGTTCCGGAGGAATTGTTTGCGATCATGCCACCCACCGTTGCCCGGGAAGTTGTGGCCGGGTCGGGAGCGAAATGAAGTCCGTAGGGTTTGAAAAAAGCATTCAGTTCGTCCCTGACCAATCCTGGTTGAACCCAGGCCCATTGGCCCTCCGCATCGAATTCCAGGATATTGTTCATGTACTTGCTAAAGTCCAGTACAATTGCCTCTCCGACCGTCTGTCCCACAAGGCTTGTGCCCCCGCCTCTCGCCAGAAGGGGGATCCTGTTGTTTTTTGCATAGTGCAAGGTAGCCAGGACGTCCTCTTCCAACCTCGGGTAGACGACCGCCAGCGGCTTGATCTGGTAATTGCTGGCATCCGTGGCATAAATACCCCGGTAAAGTGGATCCCAATGGACTTCACCCTTGAGTTGTCCCCTGAGTTCGTTGTAATTTTTTTGTAATTGATTTTCCATGCCTTGCCGGGGCAAAAGTAATTCAAATAACGATGTATATTAGCCCACTTAATTCTAAGTTTATGCCTGATAAATTGACTGCGGATATATTCTCCTATATTGAGCGAACCCGGTATGCAGAGAAAAAAAACATGGTCGACGATATTGCCTCCATTTTGTTCATCCAGAAATCCTCCGCCTACAAAAAAATAAGGGGCGAATCCTCCCTGAGTCCCGATGAGATCGCACTGCTGGGAAAGCATTATCAGTTTAGTGTGGATGACCTTCTTGGCATTCAGCTTGACCGGATTTATTTTGATTTTCCCGCACTCAATGGCGTCGTCCGGAATGTCATTGATTATTTGGCGCCCATCGAGCAGGACATCAAAAGGGTGCAGCTGATCAATCCGGTCATCTACTATACTTCCAGGGAGATACCGATTTTTTATTACTATACTTCTCCGAGGCTTTCCGCCTTTAAATTTCACGTGTTCTACAACATCAACTGGCGGGATGAGCGATTCAAAATGACCTCCTACGACTACAAGGAGTATGAGACCCATGCTCTTTATCTTGAGAAATTGAAAACGATCTCATCTGCCTATATGGGCTTGGACAGCGTGGAAGTGTGGAATGTGACCGTATTTGACAACACCCTGAATCAGATCCGATATTTTCTGGAGTCGGGCCTGATGACGGATCCTGCAGAAGCATTGTTGCTGCACGACGAGGTAAGGCAATTGATCCTGAAGCTACAGGATGCCTGTGCGGCACAAAACAAGGAAACCTTTTTCCGAGGTTCAAAGTTTCCGGGCGGACTGCAGCTTTACAACAACGAAATCGCATTTACGGGAAATCTTATCTACGTGAAAAGCGATTCCATCAGGGCCGTGTACACCACATTCGACAATCCAAATTTTTTGAACTCCTCCAATCCCAGGCTCTGTGATTACACCCAAAAGTGGCTCGATCGCATTATTGATAATTCCATTAAAATTTCGGGAGGAAACACCAGGGACAAGAGTGTTTTTTTCAACAAAATTCTGGAAAAGGTGGAAAGATCGCGCAAGCAAACTGAGAGCTGGATCGAAACCAATCCACGGGAAAACTGAGGAACTGATTCCGGTCAGGAATTTTTATTGAGCGCATCGGCGAGGACCTCGGGAAAGAGCTCGGGAGCACAGGCAAAGACCGGAATTCCCAGGTCTGCCATTTTTTGGCCATTGGACTCGTGATACTCCGGCTGTCCGCTGTCGTCCAGAGCCAGTATGCAGTGCATTCGGATGCCTTTGGAGAGAAGCTGGGAAGTAGTGTTGATCATATCGCGCACGGGACCGCCTTCGTCCAGATCGCTGATCAGAAATAGAATGGTGCGGGATGGATTGTAAATTTTTTGCTGCACGTATTGCAGGGCAAGGCCGATGTCTGTTCCGCCTCCCATGGGGACACTGAAAAGAATATCCACCGGATCACTGTATTTGCCGGTCATGTCAGTCACGGCGGTATCAAAGAAAATAAGGTGGGTCCGCACAGAATTGACGGACGCCAAAACTGAACCGATTATGGAGGCATAAATGGCAGAGCGGATCATGGACTCGCTTTTATCTATCAGCAGGACGATTTCATTCTGCCGGTTTCCGTGCTTGTTTCCATACCAAATTTCCGGGATGATGGTTTTCAGTTCGGCCTGATAATTCTTGAGATTTTGCTGAATGGTTCTTTTCCAGTTGATTCGACCCGATGCAGGATGGATCCTTTTGATGCTGCCCATATAAGAGGGCCTTGTGCTTACGATGAGTTTGGGTTTTAGTTTCTTTTCAGTTCTCGCGACCAACCGGTTGACGAACATGCGGGCGCTGTGGCGGGTTTTGTCCGGCAATATTTCCTTGAGTGCCAGGATTGCGGAGACCATTTCTATGTCGGGTTCTATTTGCTCAAGGAGTTCGGGTTCCAGCAGCATCTGATTGAGCTCCTGTCTTTCGAGGGCATCCTGTTGCATCAGGCGAATGATCTCGGGCTTGAATTGATCGCGGATCCCTTCCAGCCATTTTCGGATTTTGTGGGGTCTTTTAGCCAGACTGCCCTTTTCTCCGCCTGTGCCGTATAAGGCACCCAGCAGATCTTCCAATTTTTTTTCTTCTGCAGAAAGGATCACCGGATTGGATTTATCCTCATGGGTGCCCAGGATCAATGCCCATCTGGATTCTGACATATCAGGAGGCTTTGACGGGCTTGGGAGAATAGAGGACCTGAAACCGAGCAAACACATCAGGGAATTCTGATTGCATGATGCCGGGCTTGGAGATGCAGGCATACAAGGCCAGCGCTGCAAATGAAAGTTGAGATTGCCCCAGCCAGTTGCTGATATCTTCCGTCTTTTTTCCAAGTGTCCGCATGCAGAAATCGAGGGTCTGTTCTGCAGGAGGGTCGGCAAGGTGATAAAGTATTTCTTCGCGGTATATTGAGCACCATTCGTACAGCGCCGGATTCACATAGCGCTCGTGCTGCAGGTGGGCTGCATTCAGTTGTTCAGCGGAAAAGACCAGGATGCCATCTTCGCGGTTGTGCTCACATACGTGTACGTAATCCTGAAGCGGCGTGATGAAGGGATGGGGATAAAGGGCCGTGCGCTGGTAGAGTTTCATCAGCTCCGGGTGCTCAGAAAGTCCCAGGCGGATCGCCGGTGCGAGGACCATCCACTTCATTTCCTCATAGACGGTTGGAATGCCCATGGGGATGAATTCATGCGTATGCGAAAGTCTGGAAAGCGCAACGTAGAAAGCCTCTCTTTCCTCTGTATTGAGGCCACTCAGATAGGGAATGTGATTTAGGAGCCAGAGCTTTTCATTTTCATCCAGGCGTGGAGTAAAACTTTGATAAAAAAAATCGTCGATCTGATATTTGAAGACAAAAATTCCTACGGCAGCAACCACCAGGGCTGTCAGAATGTAAGGGTTTGGACCTTCATTTTCATAGCTGATCCAGAAGTAAATTACCGTAATGACCAGCAAGGGCAACAGAAAAAAACGATGTGGCATAATGCAGGATTTTAACGGATTTCGGGCTGTCAGGCCAGGGCTGTAAAGATAAACCGAAAATCCGGCTGCCGGTGCAATCCTGTCAATTGGCCCAATTATGGATTATAAAGACCAGAATATCAATTAATTAAGTGCAACAAGCGAGCTGGGCGTGATGGGGATTGAAAAATTAGGAAAAAAGCTCAGCCATTTTTTAAAAACCCATATATTTGCAGCCCCTAAGCAACACGTGCTTGGGAAAACAGGCTGGTACCTTAGCTCAGTTGGTAGAGCAACGGACTGAAAATCCGTGTGTCCCTGGTTCGATTCCTGGAGGTACCACAAAAAATCCTGCCCCAAAGGCGGGATTTTTTTTTGATGCCATATTGATTGTCGAAAAATCCCGAACGGTAAGCCCTCGTTGTATCCCGGGACTTGAGCAATGATGTTCGTACTAATTCTCATTCAAATAATTTTGATTGGAAATTACTTGACCCTTCTTTTTACCTCGGCAAAGGATCCATTTCCAGGATGCTGATCCATCCCGGAGATCTTTGATAAATGTCCGGACCACCCTTGTCATGAAAACAAAGGCTTTCTCCACCGGATCACTCCATCAGGAGTCTCACCGGCTTTAGTCGGAGGCAGAGGCAGGAAGGCAGAACTCAAAGCGTTTTATGGTGGATTGTTTATGCCTGCATCATAAGGCCTATGTTCCCTTGAATATTAAATTTGTTTGATAAGAGTTTTTCACATCAGCTTGCAAGACGGGGTATGAAAAATTTGGTAAATTTGAACTTTAAAGTCCAAATATGTTCGGAAAATTCAAGTTAAACCGGATTGTGTCGGTCATTTTATGGAATCTGATTCTTGGAGCAAATTTACCGGCACAGGATTGCAATGATCTGAAAACTGAAAATCTAAGCCTGAGAGTCAGGCCGGAGGCCACTACCCTGAGCATAGACCGCGACCGGGCGCAGGTTTTGCCTCTTGTCGATTTTGCGAATGAGGCAGAAGTGCGATATCGGGAATTCGGAAGTTCAAACTGGATTTCGGCCCCGGGTAGCTATAAATACATTACACTTCCCTTATTACCTTTACCTCCTACGATCCTCCACTTGTTCAACGGGGAATTTACCTTGAGTCCGAAATTCGGGGGAGTCAGGTACGAGATGCAAGCCCGGCTGCATTGTTCAATAAGTGGCTGGGGAGATTGGATCACGCTCAATTTCGATTCTTACTGTGGAAGCGAGGCCCTGGAAAATCAACCTGCTGACATCGATGCAGAACAATTGTTATACAGGGATCCGAATGCTGTGCAGGGAAGGCTCAGCGAAGATGAGGGAAGGAGTTTTTTTCTGATCAGAGATTATCAGAATCAGGAATTGCGTTTTCAGAATCTGAAGCCCAATACCCAATATTGGTTTAAATGCCGCTCCCGGTGCGAATCCGGAGAATGGACCTCCTTCACGCCCCTAGCCCGCGTAAAAACCCATTGCAAAAAGCCCTCTTCAAGCGATCTGCACATTTTTGCCCAGAGCATGGGCACCAGGATTGGCGTCAGTTGCTCCAGAGCCGCCGAGCAGTACGAATTCAGGACGCGACCCAAGGGCTCCTCCAGTTGGATCAGTTCCGGAATGATCCGGGAGGACAATTATACTTTTCCCGGTATGGTGGACAAAGGGGATCTGTATGAATTTCAGTGCCGGATCGAGTGCGGCGATCAATGGACAGAATGGTCGGAGACCGAAGAATACGCCATACCTGTGCAATGTCCGCAGCCCGTAACCGGTGAAATAGGCGCAGACCGGATATCCGATAAAACAGCCCGTTTTTTCTGCCGCTCCGGGCATGGCTCCGGTGTGACAGAGGGTCATTATTTCCGGTATCGGGAAGCATCCGGATCAAACTGGACCGAGGAGTTTACCAGAGCCAATGAGTTTGAGGTAAACAGACTAAAGGACAATACGGATTATGTGATGCAGGTCCAGCACGAATGTACCAATCAGGTGACAGGCAACTGGTCCAATTCCGTTTTTTTTAAAACGGACCAATCCTGCAATGTCACGTCAAATTCTGTATCTGTGCAGGACATCAGCTATCATTCTGCGCTTTTAAAATGCAGTCAAAAAAACAGGGACGCCTATACCTGGGAACTGATCCGCGTGAGGGATGGAAGACAGGTGCGGATACCCAACCAGCTCACCCAAAATACCTATCTGGCGGACAGCCTCTCTCCGGGAGAAGAGTATCAGGTTCGGGTCAGGGTTTTCTGCGGCACTGAGGTTTCCGAATTTACCCAACCGGTATTTTTCAATACACTTTATTGCAGCAGTCCGCCTGAGAGTGAAATCACCGTGGGCGACATCGAAAACACCTCGGCGACCTTCATTTACAACGGCTCCATCCTCAACGGGCTGGAGTGGCAGTATAGGCAGGTGGGAAACACAAACTGGAGAAGAGCTAATTCCAATCAAAGTGAGACGAGGATTGAATCCCTGGTGAGAAATGCAAATTATGAATTTCGTTTGAGGGTCAGGTGTGCGGATCAGCCTGCGGTATATAGTGACTGGAGCGCCATTCAGACATTTTCGACAGGCTGTTCCTCAAAGATCACGCGATTCTCCGGGATCACAGTCAATTCCATCAAAGTCCACGCTACTGATCTTGGGGCGGATGTTTATGAATTCAGATACCGCAGGGTCGGAAACACAAACTGGAACCGGCCTGCCGGCAGCAGCGAATCTTTTTTGATTGCAAGCGGATTGATGACTGATGCCGAATATGAGTTTCAGGTCAGGACTATTTGCGACGGACAGACCAGCGACTGGTCTGCCTCAGAATTTGCCAGTACGCTTCAGGACAATAACCTTGTCTGCAGACAGGTCTTCAGGTCCGAGCTGAAAGCCAGCCAGATCAATTCCACATCCGCCGATCTGGAATGCAGCCGGGGTGGAGTGGATGCCTATGTTTTCAGAGTTAAAAAGGCATCAGAAATGATTTGGAGGGAATCGCCACTCTTATCCGTTGGTATATATCAACTGACCGGCCTGGATCCTTCGAGCATTTATCAGTACCAATGCAAGGTGCTCTGCGGAAACGATTTCAGTGAAT